>DVHF01000081.1 GCA_018712265.1 Candidatus Gallacutalibacter pullicola | reverse complement strand
AAGGGGGCTCCTGCCCCCTTAAAAATCCCCCGCTGGGGAGCCCTCTGGCCGTGTCCCCAGACCCCACGGCCGGGATCCTCGGTGATAGGAGTAAACGTATTGGGAGCCAATAAGCGCGCACTCCGTTATTTGAACAGCCTGTATCTTGTTGGGCTTTTCCAGAATCTAGCAACTGCCCGGCAGGCTGATTCGCCTGTTCTGGGCGCGAGATGTCCGGGAATCTCGCAGTGTAACCTGTCCCTATTTTATTCTGACTGGGCAGAGTGGTCATCCCGCGTGGGCCTGCGGCCCAATGCTTTAGCATTCGGGGAGATTTGTCCGCCGAACATTCATCAGAATCTTTACCAAAGTGGATCTTGGGACGAACCGCATAAAACACAGTCCTTTGTGCACGCCCAATCAGGGAGAAACGCCAAGCAGCAGCGCGTTTGCCGCCGCGACACAGTACCAATGCGAAACGGTATTTCAGCGACCGGAGGGAGCGCGACGCGTATTACGTGCAGACTTAGTCTGCTTAAAATATCTTGAAAAGGGGCTGGCCGTATTCTACGACATCGCCGTTGTTGACGCAGATATCTACGATTTCGCCGTCGGTATCGGCGTTGATCTCGTTGAGAAGCTTCATCGCCTCGATGATGCAGAGCACGTCGCCCTTCTTCACCTTGCTGCCCACCTTGACAAACGGCTCGGCCTCCGGGGACGGGGACGAATAGAACACGCCGACCATCGGGGACTTGACCTCCTTCAAATTATGGAAATCTACCGGCTGAGCACCGGACACTGCCGGAGCCGGAGCAGCCGCCGGGGCAGCGGGAGCCTGTGCGGGCACCGGTGCCGGGATCGCCGCGGGCTGCGGCACAGCGGCTACGACAGGCGCAACCGGCGGGAAAGAACGCTCCATGCGGATATGCAGATCCCCCTCGTCAATTTTCAGGCTGGTCACGCCGTTCCCGCTCATGATTTCAGCAAGGGCCTTGATCTCGTCAATTTTCATCTTTCTGCCTCCTCACTTCACAGGGCGGAACGCCAGGCACGCATTGTGGCCGCCGAAGCCCAGATTTGTCGATAATGCAAAACCGATGTCCGCTTTGCGGGCGGTATTCGGCGTGTAGTCCAGATCACATTCCTCGTCCGGCTCCTGATAATTGATCGTCGGCGGGATAATGCCGTTCTGGATCGCCAGCAGGCACGCAATTGCCTCCGCTGCGCCGGTCGCGCCGAGCATATGGCCTGTCATGCTCTTTGTGGAGCTGATCATCGCCTTGTATGCGCGATCGCCAAGTGCTTTCTTGAATGCTTTTGTCTCCGTCAGATCGTTCAGGTGTGTGCTCGTACCGTGGGCATTGATGTAAACAGCTGCGTCCGCCGGGATCCCGCCAGCCTCGTCCACCGCCAGCTCAATCGCCTTGGCAGGGCCTGCGGCCTCCGGATCCGGAGCGGTCATGTGATAAGCGTCGTTCGTGTTGCCGTAGCCGCAGATCTCGCCGTAAATCTTTGCGCCGCGCTTGACCGCGTGCTCGTATTCCTCCAGCACCACGACTGCGCCGCCTTCGCCGATGACAAAGCCGTCGCGGCGCTTATCAAACGGGATCGATGCGCGGGACGGATCGTTGCAGGCAGAAAGAGCCTGACAGCTCGTAAAGCCGCCGATCGAAAGCTCGTTGATCGTCGCCTCCGCACCGCCCGCAATCATGGCGTCAGCCAGGCCGAATTTTATGGCGTGGTACGCTTCGCCGATCGTGTGGGCAGAGGTGGCGCACGCCGTGGAAATGTCCATCGACGGTCCCTTTGCCTTGAACCGGATCGCGACGTTGCCCGCCGCAATATTGCAGATCATCATCGGGATGAAGAACGGGGAGATGCGCCGCGCGCCCTTTTGCAGCAGCTTGAGATGCTCCTCCATAAACGTCTGCATCCCGCCGATTCCGGAGCCGATGTACACACCCAGACGCTCGGGATCCACTTTCCCGTCCAGACCGCTGTCCTCCATAGCCTGAACAGCAGCCGCCATCGCGTACTGCGCGTACAGATCCGTCTTGCGGATCTCGCCCTTTTCCATGTAGAGGGAGGGATCGAAGTCCTTTACCTCAGCCGCAATCCTCACCTTGAAGTCAGAGGCATCGAACTTTGTAATGAAGTCGACGCCGCACTTCCCGGAAATAAGGCTGTCCCAGAACGTCTTGACGTCATTTCCCACAGGGGTGACAACGCCCATCCCGGTCACTACTACTCTGTTCATCAAAAAACCTCTCTTTTTCGTCGAAAATCCTGAATCCTGCCCGGTACGGCTTTTACATGCACATACCGCCGTCTACGCGGATAACCTCGCCGGTGATATAGCTGGAAAGATCGCTCGCCAGGAACAGCGCGAGATTGGCAATATCCTCCGGATCACCCATGCGCTTGAGCGGGATCGCCGCCGCCATGCTCTCCTTCACCTTATCGCTCAGGACAGCCGTCATATCTGTATTGATAAAGCCCGGTGCAATCGCGTTGCAGGTCACATGGCGGGAAGCCAGCTCCTTCGCAATCGTCTTGGTCAGGCCGATCACGCCGGCCTTGGATGCGGAATAGTTCGCCTGTCCGGCGTTGCCCGTGATGCCGACAACCGAAGCGATATTGATAATTTTCCCATAGCGCTTCTTCATGAAGTGCTGATAGAAATGGTGGATCATATTAAACGTGCCCTTGAGGTTGACCGCAATGACCGCGTCAAAATCGGCCTCTTTCATAGAAAGGGCCAGGCCGTCGCGGGTGATGCCCGCATTGTTGACAAGGATATCGATCTTGCCGAAATCCTCGATGATCTGCGCCACGATCTCCTTGCTCTGCTCAAAATTCGAGACGTCGCAGGTATATGTCTTGACCTTGCGGCCCAGCGCCTCGATCATCGAAACCGTCTCGGCGGCGCGATCCGGATTTCCAATATAAGGGATGGCGATGTCAGCGCCATTCTCTGCAAGCTTGAGCGCGATGGCGCGCCCGATTCCCTGCGATCCTCCTGTGACAACCGCGGTTCTTCCTTCTAAAGAAATCATACTGTTATACCTCCTGCTTGAGCTCCGCGAGGGCGGCCTCCAGCGTGGCGGCGTCCTCAACGTGGATGATCTTTGCTCCCTTTACTGTCTTTTTCACGAGACCGCACAGCGTCTTTCCCGCCCCGGTCTCCACAAATGTATCAAAACCGTCTGCGGCCAGCTTTTCCAAAATAGCCTGCCAGCGGACCGGATGGTTGATCTGCATCGCGATATTCTCCCGGATCTCCCCGGTGTCCGCACCGTAATACGACGCGGTGAAATTGGAATACACCGGAATCTCCGGCGCATGGACCGGGACATCCTTTATGTAACCGCGCATCTGCCCGGACGCCTTATCCATAAACGGAGAATGGAACGCGCCGCTCACTGCCAGCGGCACAACCCTCGCGCCCGTCTCTGCTGCCTTTTTGCAGAATTCGTCCAGCTGGCTCTGCTCGCCTGCGACAGATACCTGCCCCGGGCAGTTATAATTGACAGGATATACCTGATCGAACCCGGCGCACAGCTCGTCCACCTGCTCCGGCGTCAGCTTGAGCACAGCCGCCATGCCGCCTCCGGTCTCCCCGGTGGCCTTTTCCATAAATTCAGCGCGTTTGCACACCAGCTGGAAGCCGTCCTCCGCGGACAGCACTCCCGCAAAGGTGAGCGCCGCAATTTCTCCCAGCGAGAAGCCCGCCGCCGCGTCCGGGATAATCCCTGCGCCGCGCAGCGCCTCAGCCGCGGCAAGATCCACACAGTACAGGCAGGGCTGTGTGTTGATAGTCTGGCTCAGCTCCTCCTTGGAGGCTGTAAAGCATTGATCGGACGTCCCCGGACGGATGGAATCCGCCCTGTCGAATACGGCCTTTGCCGCGGCGCTTGCCTCATACAGCTCCTTGCCCATACCGCTGTACTGCGCGCCCTGTCCGGAAAATAAAAAAGCTATTTTTCCCATGAATGTACCTCTTTTTATCAAAGGCAACACCGCATAATCCCGAAAATTACGCGGCGCCGCCTAAAATCCCATATTACCTTACCATTTGAGAACGCACGCGCCGGTGGTAAAGCCCGCGCCGAACGCACACAGCACCAGAATATCTCCGCGCTGGAACACGCCCTTCCGGTTCTGCTCGTCCATCAGGGTGGGGATGCAGGCGGACGAAATATTGCCGTGCGTTTCAATATTGGTGAGCACCTTTTCCGGCGGCAGGCCCAGCTTTTTGCGCCCCGTCTCCACAATGCGGATATTCGCCTGGTGCGGCAGCACATAGGTAACATCGTCAAGCGTCAGGCCGGCCTGCGACACCACCTCGGTGACATCATTATACATAGCGGAAACCGCGAACCGGTAAACCTCCTGGCCGTTCATATGGAGATAGCAGTCGCTGTGCGGCTGATCCCAGAACGGCGAATTGCTGGTGACGTTGCGGGCATAGAGCGGATCCGGATTTCCCTGTGCAGAGAGCTTGATCGAAAGCAGACTGTCGCCCTCGCCCAAAACGACAGCGCCCGCGCCGTCGCCGAACAGGACGCAGGTGGCCCTGTCTGTCCAGTCCACAAGCTCGCTGAGCATCTCAGCCGAAACTATCAGCACCTTTTTGACGCGTCCCCGCGCAAAGTACCCCGCTGCCACGTCCAGCGCATACAGGAATCCCGAGCACGCCGCATTGATATCAAGCGCAGGGCAGGACGCTCCTATCCGCTGCTGAATCATACAAGCCTGTGACGGTGTAAGATAATCGCCCCGAATAGTCGAGCAGAGGATCAGGTCGAGCTCTGAAGCGTCTGTACCTGCGTTTTCAAGAGCGCGCAGTGCGGCTTCAGCCGTAAGATCCGACATGGTTTCCCCTGTGCTGACATAGCGGCTGTGGATGCCTGTCCTGGTACGGATCCACTCGTCGGAAGTTTCTACCAAGGCTGCAAGCTCATCATTTGTGACGGAACGGGAAGGATGGCTGCTTCCGGTTCCCAAAATTTGAAAGTTCATGCTTAACCTCTTTCCTTCGCCCGCATACGCCGGACAGCGTTCAGAAAAACAGTATGCCGGCCCAGCAGGGCAGCGCCGCCGGGATGTGCGCAAGCGACGGAAGGAAAGAAAAATCACAGGCCAGCTGAAAATGGCCCGGCTTCGCACAGGGATGCTGCGGCTGGATACCGGTTTGTCTGAACAATCCGGAATACGTCTGATCATTCAGAAAATGCGGAAAATTTTTTAATTTTTTCAAAGTTATACATCTTCAATTATAATGGAAATTAAAGGTTTGTCAAGAAAAACACAAGCATAATTCTTTAAAGTAAAATAACTGAAAAATTTGGACAAAAGCCGTCAAAAAGCGCCTCTCTTGAGCATATCTTCACGATGGACAGCATCTCAGAAATTCCAAACGCCACTGAACACCGGACATGAATCAAAACAGACGCCTATCATATTATAAGGAAGCATATTTCGGGAAATATTTTCTACAGATTTTACGGTATGGAAGCCCTGGCAGGAATAAGGGGGATGATAGCGGCGCATAATGAAAGGGACAGGAGGACTGTCAAATAGCTACAACAGAGGTGTTTTGGAAATGACAAAACTGGAATGCCATGTAACAGAATGCGCGAGCAACGCGGAAAACAGCTGCTGCCGGAACGATATTAAAATTTCGGGTCCGTGCGCGTGCGGCTGTGAGCAGACCTGCTGCGCCTCCTTCATGCCAAAGCCGGAGGGCGCGCAGAACGCAGCCTACTCGCAGCATCCAAATCCGAATATGCCGGTTGCGTGCAGTGCAGACAGCTGCGTGCATAATGAAAGCGGCCAATGCGCCGCGCCGCGCATCTGTGTCAGCAATTGTGCCGGACGTACCGGCACCATGGACGCCACCCAGTGCGCCAGCTTTTCCGCCCAATAAAACAGATTTCCCCATAAACTCCCTGCCGGCAGGAGCTGTTCGTTTTTGGCAAGCTCCTGCCAGCAAGGAAGCTCTGATATTTCCTCTTTTAAAAACAATATGGATTTTTTTATCATTATTTAAGATGCAGCGGTCCTAATCCAGTTCGCTCTTCGCTATGCAAAAAGGCGGCAGATCGAAAAAATCCAAACCCTAAAAGCCATATTTTTTACCAAAATCAATACAAACTGTTTTTATCAAAAAAATTCTGGATATCAATCCGGAATTTCCATTTTTTTGTTTCTGAATCCGATCAAAAAACACCTGTACAATCAGATTTTTT
>DVHF01000080.1 GCA_018712265.1 Candidatus Gallacutalibacter pullicola | reverse complement strand
CCGCAGTATCGTTTACTGTCTGTTATGCAACGGTTGACGCTTTCCGCGAACAGGTTTCCAATCTTTTTTCCCACAGGACAACGCAGTATACGGAATTTTTCACGTCTACGCTTTCTCTGCCGGATACCTGGAAGGGCTGTCCGGTTCCCCGTTATGTCCCCGATGGATATTTTGTGGAAACTGAGCGGATAACGGAATCGCGTGACGGCACGATAGTCTTTTCAAACGGAGTGTCTGAATTAACATATAGTTTTTATTCCGCTGATTCAACGGAAAGTATAGAGGTGGATTCTGAAAATGCCGTCCATGAGACCGTTGACATAGGGGAAAACAGTGCTGACATTTATCAGAGGGAAGGCTATATCGCAATTATTCTTCCGGAAAATGATTTCGTTTATTTTATCACTGGAGATATTTCCAAAGAAGAAGCGATACAAATGGCAGAAAGCATAGCGGTGTGGTCGGAATAAATTTGGTGCTCAGGAAAATAAAGGTACAAAACCAGTATCTTTATTTTCCGGAATATGCTTTTTGTTGTTTATAATATGTTGTAAATTTTTATTGAATTGTGTTTTTATGGATTTGGGCGATGGTATATCCGAAAAAATTGGGCAGGTGTCGGAGGAAGCTGTAAAGTTCTCAATATTTACATTCATTTGAGGCGGAGTCTAGCACCTGTTACCGCTGTAATACGAAAGTACGGCGGCGGATTGCGTCTTGTATCCGTGATTTTTCAGCAGATTTTCCAGAAATTTTGACTTTTCAGATACATAAGTAAGGATGGATTTTTTGTTGGGGATTGGACATAATTTGTTAACAAATTCTTTTTTGAATGTGCTACAATAGGGATACTGTTAGACGGCTAACAATCAGCACGATGCTGTGAGAGGTGATTTCAATGGCGGGTTCTCAGAACCCAGACGTTCCTGCGATGTTTCCGGAGGAAACCGGAAACGCGATGGAGCTCTTTCTGGCAATGGGGGATATCTCCAAATATCAGGATAAACGGCTTCTGGCGGCGCTGTCGGAAACGGGGGTAAATCCGGCGCAGTACAGTTACCTGTCCATCCTGTGCGGATGCGGGGAAATGAAGCTGCACGAGCTTGCGCAGCGTCTCCACGTGAAGAACCCCACCGCTTCTGTTACCGTCAAACGGATGGAAAAGCTTGGATTGGTGATCCGCCGTCCAGATCCGGACGACAGCCGGGTGCTTTGGATCGCTGCTACGGAGCTGGGCTGTCTCCGTTTTGGCCAGGCCAGGGGTATCCTCTCTGATTATCTCACGCAGATCTTTGGGGATTTCTCCGAAAAGGATGTCTCTCTGCTCTATCAGCTTCTCTGCCGTATCCGGGAGAATGTGAAAAACTATATCCCGGATTTTGAGGGTGATCTCAAGGCACGGGGATGTGTCCGAAAAGCTGTGCAGGGCGGATGATCCGTCATTTCCTGTCCGGACTTGATTTTGACCGATATTGAATGAGAGGGGAATATTTGAATGTTTAAGGAACTGCCTTCACTGGATACGCTTCTGTGGGACGTTATGATCGTTGCGGCATGGCATATTGTGGTATTTATTGCCTGTGTGAAGCTGCCGCCGTCCACCTTTGACGCCTCCAAAAGCCGTTACCAGCCGCTTTCCTGGGAAAAGGGCGGACGCTGGTACAAGGATAAGCTGAAAATCAACCTGTGGAAGGATCATCTGCCGCAGCATATCGGCAAGGGCGGCTTTTCCAAGGAGCATTTCACCGATGTTTCGCTGGAATATCTCGATCAGTTTATTCTGGAGACGTGCCGCGGAGAGTGGATGCACTTGTCAAACTGCCTCTGCGCTGTGGTGATTTTCCTGATCAACCCGCTGCTTCAGGGGCTGCTGTTCGCGTTCCTGATCCTGCTGGGGAATCTGCCGTTCGCTGTCATCCAGCGGTACAACCGCTTCCGGATCCAAACGGTGCGCCGCAAGGTGATCCGCGATCAGACCGCCGCTGCGCTCAAATCGAAAAACGAAAAGGACGCCGATGCCATTACCGTCTGAACCGCGGTTCCGGCAGGCTGGACTGCCCCCCCGAAGGCCGGATCGCTTTCGGGGGGATTTTTCTATCCGGGCGCTGTCAGCTCCCGCTCCGGTGTTTTTTTCACAAAAGGAGCGGCGGATCGGCGCAATATTTTTCTGCTGTTTTGGGTCGTGTTTCATTGATTTTCTTCGATTTTTTTTGTAATATGATAGGTAATGAATTTTGTGTCCCGGAATTTTGAAATGGAGGAATCGGAAAATGTCAGGCGTTACCGAAAAATTTCTTCGATATGTGAAAGTGGATACAGAGTCCGTGCAGGACGCGGAGCAGTTCCCAAGCTCCGAAAAGCAAAAGGATCTCGCGCGCCTTCTGGCGGAGGAGTTGCGGGTGATGGGCGCGAAGGATGTCCATATGGATCCATACGGCTACGTCTACGCGGAGATCCCCGCCACCGTTCCGGCGGAGGGCCTGCCGGTGATCGGCTTTATCGCGCATATGGATACGTCGCCGGCGGTATCCGGAAAGGACGTCAATCCGCGCATCGTCAAAAATTATGACGGAAACAGCATTCAGCTTGATGCGGCCGGAAACTATATCCTTTCTCCGGAAGAAAGTCCGGAGCTGCTGGAATACTGTGGACAGGATCTCATCGTGACGGACGGCTCGACGCTGCTGGGCGCAGACGATAAGGCCGGTGTCGCGGAAATTATGGAGATGGCCCAAACGATGATCGCGCACCCGGAAATCCCGCACGGGGTGATCAAAATCGCGTTCACGCCGGATGAGGAGGTCGGACGCGGCACGGACTTCTTCGACGTAAAAGGTTTCGGCGCGGATTTTGCCTATACCGTGGACGGCGGCAAGCTGGGCGAGATAGAATACGAGAACTTCAACGCGGCGTCGCTGCTGCTCAAGGTGCATGGCAAAAGCTACCATCCCGGATCCTCCAAAAACCACATGAAGAACGCGATCCTGATGGCTATGGAATTCCAAAATATGCTGCCTGTATTTGAGAACCCGATGTATACGGAGGATCGCGAGGGCTTCTTCCACCTCGACCGCATTTCGGGCAGTGTCGACTATACGGAGTCCGAGTATATCATCCGCGATCATGACCGCGCAAAATTCGAGGAGAAAAAAGAGCGCGTCCGCAAAATCTGCGCATATCTCAACGAAAAGTACGGCGAGGGCTCCTTTGACGCGCAGATGAGGGACAGCTATTACAATATGAAAGAAAAAATCGAGCCGCATTTCCATCTGGTGGAGAACGCGATGCGTGTGATGGAAGAAATGGGGATCGAGCCGGTGGTGATTCCGGTACGCGGCGGAACGGACGGCGCGCGGCTTTCCTATATGGGACTCCCGTGCCCGAACCTCTGCGCGGGCGGCCATAATGCGCATGGACGGTTTGAATTTGTGTGCGTGCAGTCGATGGAAAAGATTGTCGAGCTGCTTATACGCGTCGCGGCGAGGTACGCCGAGCCGGAGGCGCTGCAAGGCTAAAAGCGCGCCTCTGAAAATTAAAAGTTTCGCCCGCCTTTTCAAAGGCGGCGCGGGGCGTGGGGGCGCGCAGCCCCCACAGGAACAGGAACGCGAAGCGTTCCTCCGGAAAGATGAGCAAACAATGGAGGCAAACCATCCGGTGGATGGTTTGCCGGAATGCTTTTGCGGTCCCCCAAGCGGTGTATGTATGGCCTGACAGTCCCTTTGCTGAAAGCTCGGATGAAAGCCTGAAATGCGCACCTACAATGAGCAGACCGCAGATCGCTCCCGCCAGCCGCAGAAATGCTGACAGGAAAAAATACTCTGCCGCGGCGGGCCAGTTCAAAATATAAGGGCAGAGATAAATAAACGCGAGAAATCCCGTCAAATTCGATCCCCGCGGCTTAGGGTGTATCTGAGGCGGACGGATGGAAACCAGAAAAGGAGAATAGAATGGTATGAGCAATATTCCTGAGATTTTTGGCTGCAAGGTGTTCAACGATTCCACCATGCGGGCGAGGCTTCCCAAAGACATTTACCGTCAGCTGCGCAAGACCCGCGAGGAGGGGATGCCGCTGGATCCGCATGTGGCAAACGTGGTGGCGAACGCCATGAAAAACTGGGCGGTGGAAAACGGCGCTACCCACTTTACCCACTGGTTCCAGCCGATGACGGGCATCACCGCGGAGAAGCACGACAGCTTTATCACGCCCTCCGAGCCGGGCAGGGTTATCATGGAATTTTCCGGCAAGGAGCTGATCAAGGGCGAGCCGGACGCATCCAGCTTTCCGTCGGGCGGGCTTCGTTCCACATTTGAGGCGCGCGGCTATACCGCATGGGATCCCACCTCGGACGCGTTCATCAAGGATGGCTCTCTGTGTATCCCGACGGCGTTCTGCTCCTACGGCGGGGAGGCGCTCGACAAGAAAGTCCCATTGCTGCGCTCGATGGACGTCATCAACAAGCAGGCACTGCGGATCCTGCACCTGTTCGGCAATGAGGACGTCACGCACGTCAATACGACGATCGGTCCGGAGCAGGAATATTTCCTGATCGACAAGAAGCTCTTTGATCAGCGCAAGGATCTGAAATACACGGGACGGACGCTGTTCGGCGCGAAGCCGCCCAAGGGTCAGGAGCTGGAGGATCACTACTTCGGCGTGATTAAGCCGCGTGTTTCGGCCTTTATGAAGGATCTGGACGAGGAGCTCTGGAAGCTCGGGATCCTCGCCAAAACGAAGCACAACGAAGCCGCCCCCGCACAGCACGAGCTTGCCCCGATCTTCACCAAAGGGAATATCGCCACGGACCACAACCAGCTGACGATGGAGGTCATGAAGATGGTGGCGTCGCGGCACGGTCTGGCGTGCCTGCTGCACGAAAAGCCCTTCACAGGCGTGAACGGCTCCGGAAAGCACAATAACTGGTCGCTGAGCACAAACACGGGCGTCAACCTGCTTGAGCCGGGCGATTCCCCGCGGGAAAACGCGCAGTTCCTGCTGGTGCTGACGGCGATCATCCAGGCAGTGGACGATCATCAGGATCTGCTGCGGCTGTCCGTTGCGGATGCCGGGAACGATCACCGTCTCGGCGCGCATGAGGCTCCGCCGGCGATCATCTCGATCTCCCTCGGCGACGAGCTGACTGCCATTCTGGAGGCCGTTGAGAGCGGCAAGGAATACGATCAGAAGGACCGCAGCGATCTGGAGATCGGTGTCGATGTCCTGCCGCACTTCCCGCGCGATACCACCGACCGCAACCGCACCTCGCCGTTCGCCTTCACAGGCAATAAATTTGAATTCCGTATGCCGGGATCCTCGGCATCCATTGCGTGCCCGAATACGATCCTCAATACAATTGTAGCTGATGCGCTGTGCCAGTTTGCCGACATTCTGGAAAAGGCCGACGATTTCCAGGCCGAACTGAACAGGCTGATCCGTCATTCGATCCGCAAGCATAAGCGGATCATCTTCAACGGAAACAACTATTCCGAGGAATGGGTGCAGGAGGCGCGCGAGCGCGGACTGCTGAACCTGCCGTCCACAGCGGACGCGCTGCCGTATTATGTGCGGGAAGAAAACGTCCGGCTGTTTGAAAAGTACGGTGTGCTGTCCCCGACGGAGATCCGGTCGCGGTGCGAGATCTCGCTGGAAAACTACTGCAAGCAGCTGCAGATCGAGGCACTTACCATGATCGACATGATCCGCGGCGATATTATCCCGGCGGTCTGCGACTATATCCGCGATCTGAGCGCGCAGGCGTGCAATAAAAAGCAGTTAGGCGGCATCGATTGTACATTGGAGGAGAAGCTCCTGCGCGAGCTTTCGGCATCCAGCGCCAAGCTGTACGAAGAATGCGATCAGCTTGAGCAGGTGACGGCCAACACGGAGCGTTATAACAACAGCACGGAGAAATCCCGTTATTGCCGCGATATCCTGTTCCGTCAGATGGAAAAAACACGCGCTATCGCCGATCATCTGGAAACCATCACAGGCCGCAAATATTGGCCGTTCCCGACGTACGGCGATCTTCTGTTCAGCGTTATGTAATCGAAAAAGATAAGATTTCCGTCTGTTGGCTATCAAAGATGTTTGGCCAAGGGTGAAAGAATATTGTATGGAGGCAGGGGGAGGGAGGAAGCTTCCTTCCCCTGCGGTTCTATCAGAAGCTATTCTCTCCACCCTCTGAATTGTGTCAAGAGGCCGTCTATCAGAAACTGAACACCTTTTACAAGGCTTTTAAACGCTGCTTTGGTATGCCTCCGAGTGCCTATCTGGAGGAGTACAGAAAGCAGAAAGCGGGCCGGAGGTGACAGAACGCCGGATCAAACGGATCCGGCAATAAAGGAGGAGTTTATCCATGAAAATCACAGGTCTGAGAATTGACAGACACAGCATCCCCTATACCCCAAAATACAAATCGGAAGCGCGCTCGGCAAAGCCGCTGGACGTGTATCCCGAGTACGATTCCGGCGAACGTTCCCCGCGTATGCGCGCTGCCAGCGATTATAAGGACGGCATCCTCAGTGAGTATTTCCTCGTGATCTCAACCGACGAGGGCGTGGAGGGGATCCACGGCCCGGTGGACTACCGCGGTCAGCTGCTGATCGCTCTTGAGGGACTGGCCCCTCTGCTGATTGGGCGCGATCCGCTGGAAAACCGCCTGCTCTGGGACGTGATGTCCCGCTTTGACCGCCATGCGCGCAGCGGCCTCATCCTGATGGCCCTGAGCGCCGTGGACATCGCACTGTGGGATCTGAAAGGGAAGATCCTCGGCCAGCCGGTGTACAAGCTGCTGGGCGGCGGACGCGAAAAGCTGCGCCCGTATGTGAGTATGCTCTCATTCTCCGTGGAGCCGGATCGTGCGCGCGAATACGCCGCGATGGTGCGCAATATGGGCGTGCGCGCGCAGAAGTGGTTCTTCCGGTACGGCCCCGCCCAGGGCGAGGAGGGAATGCGGAAAAATATGGCGTTGGCAGAGGCCCTGCGCGAGGAGCTCGGCGACGGCTATGAGCTGATGTTCGACTGCTGGATGGGCTGGGACGTGGTATACGCCAAGGAGATGCTGCGCCGTCTGGAGCCGATCCATCCTGTCTGGGTGGAGGAGGCGCTGCGTCCGCATATGGTGGACGGTTATCACAAGCTGCACGCGGAGACACGGGTTCCGCTCGCCGCTGGAGAGCATCTCTATACCCGCATGGAGGTAAACGGCTATCTGCGCGACGGCATTTTCGATGTGATGCAGTCCGATCCGGAATGGTGCGGCGGCATCACGGAGGCTTTGCGCATCGCGGATCTGTGCGAGACATACGGCGTGCGCTGCATCCAGCACGGCCACGGTCTCCTGCCGGCAATGCAGGTCGCTGCCGCTATGCCGCCGGATGTAGTCCCTTATGTGGAATACTTGCTGAATTTCATCGATCATAAGACGGCGTTTTTCGCACACGACACGCAGATCAGCCCGGATGGGTTCCTGAAAATGAACGAGACTCCCGGTATCGGCGAGGATCTCTGCCAGGAAAAGATCGTAGAAACGCAAACCTTTACGCGCTTTGAACTGGGATAATAGAACAGAGACGGAGGACAGCTGCCAAAAACAACTGTCCTCCCTTTTGTTGCCCAGACGAGGTCTTTCTTGACGTTCTGGAAAGGCCGGAAAAACGAAACTGCATTTCTGCGCCATGGACATCTGAGGACGAATCTTTACAGAAAGAGAACTTAGGGGAGATCTGAAAAGTTCTCAACACGATTACATTCACCTGAAAAGCGGTGCCTACTGTGTTGCTCATCCATTGCAATACAAAATGTGCCGAATTCGCGCTTTGTATCCACAGCGAATTTTTCAGCATTTTTGAAAAATATTTAAAATAATTGATTTTGTTTTTTGCAAATAGTAATATAGAGAGGAAAAGGACAACATTCTCTGGTATTGACGGCAGCCAATGTCACGCCGAACGGTATCGAAGATCTGGATGCGGTGGACGAACGCTCGCTGCGGGGTGATCCAGATGCTGTCCGATCGCCGGGTTCGTTTGGAAATCCCGGCGCACGACGCCGTTATTTTTGAGCTTCTTCCCACTCGGGAATGAGCAGGAACAGAAAAAGGAGGCAGACCGGTATGATTGATCGGCTTCGATTTTATGACAGCAGGGACTGGTTCCAGCAGAAACGGTTCGGACTGTTCATCCACTGGGGGCTTTACAGCATCCCTGCGTGGCATGAGCAGATTCTCTGGCGCGGCAGGATGCCCCGCAGGGAATATGAACCGCTGATGCACCAGTTCAACCCGGTAAAGTTCGATCCCGACGAATGGCTGGAGCTGGCGAAAAGCGTCGGCATGGAGTATGTCTGCTTTACCAGCAAGCATCACGACGGATTCTGTATGTGGGACACCAAATACACGGACTACAATATTATGAATACGCCGTACCACAGGGACGTGCTGCGCATGATCTCCGATTCCTGCCAGAGGAACAATATGGTGATGGGGATCTATTATTCCATCCCGGACTGGCACCACAAGAACTACCCGAACCAGGGCCGCCACCATGAGATGTTCGGTCCCAGGGCGGGCGATGAACCGGATCTGCGGAAATATTTCGAGTATATGGAGGCCCAGGCGGAGGAGCTGTGCACCAACTACGGTGAGATCGGTCAGTTCTTCTGGGACATCAATGTGTGCGGCTACAACAACACCGCCTTCAACGATCATCTGCGGCAGCTGCAGCCCAGCATGGTGATCAACAACCGCGGTCCGGAAAACTGGGATTTCCAGACACCGGAACGGAGCATCCCGGAGGGCGGGGAGTTCCCGCGCCTTACGGAGGCGGTGCAGTCGCTTGGCCGTGAAAGCTGGGGCTACAAGACGGACGAGGATTACTACACCAGCGCCCACCTGATCCGCAGCATCGACCGCGTGATGGCGATGGGCGGGAATTACCAGCTGAATATCGGTCCCAAGGCGGACGGCAGTCTGGATGAACGCGATGTGCGCTCCCTAAAAAAGATCGGGGACTGGTACAACCGCGTGAAGGAGGCGTTCGGCGATACGGTGCCCGCGACTTCCATGATCACAGATATGACATCGAATATGCGCGATCCCATGCTCCTGACGCGGCGCGGCAATACGATCTACGTTCACCTGTATGCCGGTACGGAGACGGACGGCATCGTCGTCAAGCCGTTCGACGTCCTTCCGGCGCGCGCGACGCTGCTCAATAACGGCCAGCCGCTCGATATGTGCGTCAATATGCCGGCCTCCCTCCACCGCGAGGGGCGTGAGTATCTGCGGATCCGGAATCTTCCGGCGGAGCAGTTTGCCAATGAGGTCATGATCATCAAGCTGGAATTTGATCAGTCCATCTGCGAATAATAGAAGGTTACAACGATGTCGGTTCCAGCGCCTGAAAGGGGCTGCGGTTAAGGGAATATTTCCCTTGGCCGCGGCCTCTTTTATTTGTTTTCGGTCCGGAATGGATCTCAAATTTGCGGTATTACCGGAGCTATAAAAATCCGAAAATTCTGCTTGACAATAGTACGAATTCGTATTACAATAGAGTACGAATTCGTATTAAAGGGAGATGGGATATTGTGGAAGATCCTTATGAGGCGGTACGGCGTCTGATTATTGCAATCAACAAAATAGATGGAAGCTATTATTTTTATGCCCGAAAGCTGGGAGTCAAGGAAAATACGCTTGCGCTGCTGTATGAGCTGGACGATGGACATCCACATTCGCAGAAGCAGATTTCTGAGGACTGGCAGATCCCAAAAACGACCATCAATACGATTGTCAAAGAACTGATAAACGACGGATACGCCATCCTGCTGCCGGAGGAGAATTCAAGGGAAAAGACGATTCTTCTCACAGAGCGGGGACAACAATACGCTCATGATCTTCTGGAAAAGATTTATTCCGCAGAACAGGAAGCATTAAAAAGCACGCTTGAGAAATATCCCCCTGAATTTATTGACGCATTTGAACGATTTGCTTCCTGCCTGTGTACTGAAATAGGGGGACGAATACACCATCAGAACGAGTGAAAGGAAGGTACTGTTTTTATATGGATTCCAAAACCCTGTTTGCAAAAACACCGCCGCTGAAGCTGTTTTTTATTGCATCTATTCCGGGCGCAGTCAGTATGCTGGCGTCGGCGCTGTACCAGTTGTTTGACGGCATCTTTGTCGGCCAGTTTTTGGGAGGAACGCCGTTTGCTGCGCTGAATCTTGCCATGCCGTTTGTCATCATCAACTTTGCGCTGGCGGATCTGATCGGCGTCGGATCCTCTGTGCCAATTTCGATCTGTCTGGGCAGAAAGCAGGACAAAGAAGCGAATAATATTTTTACCTGTGCCTGTTTGATGATTGTAGGCGCAGGCGTTGTAGTTGGCGGCATACTATATGCGGCGGCCCCGCTTTTGATCCGCCTGATGGGGGCGGAAGGGGACTTTGCAGAGCTTGCGGTGCAGTATCTCAGGGTTTATGCAATTTCTTCTCCGGTAACAACTATCGTCTTCGCAATGGACAACTTCCTGCGCATCAGCGGTATGATCCGCGGCAGCATGATGCTGAATATCATTATGTCCGTCATCAGTGCGGGACTGGAATTCCTGTTCCTGGGAATTCTGGGCTGGGGAATTTGGGCGGCCGCTCTTGCCACATGCTCTGGTATGTTTATTGCCGTGGCGCTGGCACTGATCCCATTCCTGCGCGGCAGAGCCACTCTTCATTTTTGCAGGCCGCATTTCCACATGGCTATGATCCGGCAGATTATCTCCTGCGGCAGTCCCAACTTCCTGAATAATATCGCAGGAAGGATTACATCAATCCTGCTCAATGCTATTCTGGTGCGCCTGGGCGGAGAGACGGCGGTTTCGATTTACGGTGTCCTTATGTATGTGGATGGCTTTATCCAGCCGCTTATGTACGGAATGTGCGATTCCCTCCAGCCGGCGGTCGGCTATAACTGGGGCGCGGGAAAGAATTCGCGTGTGAGGCAGATTGAACGGTGCTGCTTTACGGCCAGCGGGGTTGTTTCGCTGGCATCCGTAGTGGTGATCGCCCTGGTTCCCAGCCAGATTGCCAGTCTGTTCATGTCGGATGCAGACGCTGCGGCTATGGCAACTGCTGTGACGGCGCTTCAGCTGTTCAGTCTTACCTATATTACAAGATGGTTCTCTTTTGCAACGCAGAGTTATATGCTGGCGATTGAAAAGCCGCTTCCGGCATCTATCATCTCGGTTTCCACGGCGCTGCTGTTCCCGGTGCTTCTGATCGTGCTGCTCTGGCCGCTCGGCTTGACGGGAATTTGGCTCAATTTTGCAGGAACAGCCCTCCTGGCGGCTGTCCTTTCGCTGATTATCCTGATCAAAAAGCGCGGCGAGCTGATGCAGCCCGATGCGGCGTGATGCCTGCCCTGTTTATATTTCCGAACAATATTTGAACATAAGTCTGCCCCCTGAGATCTGATGAAGTGCTCAGGGGGCTGTCTATTCTATGATAAACAACGATATTGCCCAATCGGTTGTGGACGTGCTATAATTTATTTTAGATCATATTATCTGCTGAATACGGAGGTGTCTCTATGGAAATCCGGGTCCTGCGGTATTTTTTGACGGTAGTGAGGGAAGAAAATATTACCAAGGCGGCCGAAGTGCTGCACATCACCCAGCCTACCCTTAGCCGCCAGATTGCGCAGATGGAGGAGGAAATGGGCGTGAGGCTCTTTGATCGCGGCACAAGGAAAATAGCCCTCACGAATGAGGGAATGCTGCTGCGCCGCCGGGCGGAGGAGATTTTGGAGCTGGTGGATAAAACGGAAAAGGAGCTTGCCGAACACGACGAGACGATCACGGGCACGGTATCCATCGGGTGCGGGGATCTTGCCGCGGTGCGGCGTTTGCCTGATCTGTTCCGTTCCTTTCAGGAGAGATATCCGGCCGTTACCTTTGGGCTTTACACCGCCGCTGCCGATCACATAAGGGATCGGATGGATCGGGGGCTGACGGATATTGGGATGCTGTTGGAGCCGATCAATCTGGAAAAATATGAGTATATCCGTTTGGCGAATCAGGAACAGTGGGTGGCTGTGATGCACCCGGATTCTCCGCTGGCTAAGCTGGATCGTATTACGCCGGAGGATCTGCGCGGACAGCCTCTGATTCTCCCGTACCGGACAAATTTCCAAAGCGAACTGGCGCACTGGCTCGGTGTGGAATATGAGAAGCTGAATGTCCGGTTTACTGCGAATCTGCCGTCTGTCAGCTCTATTATGGCGCACAATAAGCTGGCATATGGGCTTCTAATTCAGGGATCTATCTCTTTCTGGGATAAGAATAAGATTACATACCGCCCGTTGTGGCCCGAGCTGACGGCCACAACTGTCCTGGCCTGGAAACGGAAACAGCCCTTTGGACTTGCAGCTGAAAAATTCATTGAGTTTTTAAAAGAGACTTTACCAGAAAAATAACGTACTCATTGTGAAAATAAAATGCTTTGAGAGCATTTTGCTTTATAAAAATCAAGTATTAGACATGGAATATTTCGCCCTTTATAATGTAAGTGCAGCAGGAAAGCTTTTTGTGCTGCGCTTACATATGCTGTCCGCGTACTGGGGATTCCTGCTGATGGGCGTTCATATTGGACTGCACTGGGGGATGATTATGGGAATGGCGCGCAGGATGTTCGGCGTGACAAAGACATCCTCGATCCGTTCCTGGGTGCTGCGCGCAGTGCTCGTCGTAATCTGTGTATTTGGAATTTTTTCTTTTGGAACACATAATCTTGCTGATTATATGTTCCTGCGCACGCAATTTGTCTTTTTTGATATGGAGCAGCCGCTCGTGCTGTTCCTTGCGGAATACCTGTCCATGCTTGGATTGTGGATCTGTGTTGGCTGGCGCCTGCGGCGAACAGCAGGCTAAGCCTGCACGTAAACCGCGCCGCGCGTCGTGACCTCCGCGGGAATACTATTGCCGTAGGTACTGTGTCGCGGTGGCAGGCTGGTCAGGGATATGATATAATGTCCACAGAATACCATAAACGCGGGCGTTATAGCCCAATCATGCCGCGAAGCCGGGCGGAGGTAACGACGCTTTCGCGTTCTGCCCGCCGCAGGTGCAGGCTTAGCCCGCCGCAGGCGTGCTTCAGAGTAATTTCAGGTTTTTTGTGTATGATGGGGAAAAGGGTGGGGAAGCCCTCCCGGAAGCAGAAAGGCGATGAAATTTTGAGGATCTTAATTGTCGAGGATGAAAAACGTCTGGCTGAAACCCTTGTGCAGATTATGACAGAACATAAATATACCGCCGATGCCGTTTTTGACGGCGAATCGGGCTTCGACTACGCTATGAGCGGGATTTACGATGTGATTGTGCTGGATGTGATGCTCCCCAAGCGGGACGGCTTCAGCGTGGTGCGCGAAATGCGCCGCCAGCGCAACGCTACCCCTGTCCTGATGCTGACCGCCCGTGACGAAATCCCGGATAAGGTGACGGGCCTGGACTGCGGCGCGGACGATTACCTGACAAAGCCCTTTTCCCCCGATGAACTGATGGCCCGGATCCGTGCGCTTTCCCGGCGTCAGGGCGAGGTCATTTCGAACGAGCTCACCTTTGGCGATCTTACGCTGAGCCTTTCGGCGTATTCGCTTCAGTGCGGCGCAAAATCCGTGCATCTGGGCTTTAAAGAGTTTGAGGTGCTGCGTCTGCTCATGACCAATTCCTCCATGGTCATTCCCAAAGAGGATCTGCTCGTAAAGGTCTGGGGAACCGAGTCCAACGCCGAGGATAACAACGTGGAAGTGTACATCTCTTTCCTGCGCAAGAAAATTGCGTTTCTCGGTTCCCACGTGTCGATCATTGCCGTGCGCAAAATCGGCTACCGGCTGGAGGAATAGACCATGGTAATCCGCAGGCTGCGCAGAAAATTTGTCTTTACCAATATGTGCGTGATCTTCCTGATGCTCACCGCGATTTTTGTCGCAGTGCTGCTGTTTACCAGCGGCAGGCTTGCCGGAGACTCAGAACGCTCCATGCGGATGCTGATGGATATGAATCTCCCTTCTGAATTTCCGCAGCCGTTTGTGGAAATCGGTCCGCCAATGGAGGAGGGAGAGCGCGACGATAAGCACAGGATTTTTTCCTCAAGCTTTCTGGTGGAAACTGATCTGGACGGGAATGTCACAGAGGTTTTTGGCAATGTCAACGTTACGGATGACGATGTTCTTGACGATATTATCCAGATTTGCCTTTCCTCTCAGGAGGAGATGGGGATTCTGCGGGGCTATAACCTGCGATATCTTGTACGCTGGGATGATACCGGAGCCCGGATCGTCTTTTCCGACCGTTCTGGTGAAATCAATGTAATATTATCCCTGATCCGCACCTCGCTGATTGTGGGTGCGGTGAGCCTGCTCATATTCTGGGGGATCAGCATCCTGCTGGCGCGCTGGGCGATCCGGCCGATTGAGCAGTCGTGGGAACAGCAGCGGCGTTTTGTGGCGGATGCGTCCCACGAACTGAAAACCCCGCTGACTGTAATCCTGGCCAACACAGATATTGTGCTTTCCCACCGGCAGGACACTGTGGAGAACCAGTCGAAATGGCTGGAATACATCCGCGCGGAGGCTCAGCGCATGACCTCTCTGGTGACGGATCTGCTGTTTCTCGCCCGCTCCGACGATTCCCGCACAAAGCTCATCCTCACAGAAGTAAATTTCAGCGACATTGTTTGGAGCGGTCTGCTTCCCTTTGAACCGGTGGCGTTTGAGCAGAAGAAAACGCTGGAAAGCGATATCGCGCCGGATCTCCATGTGCTGGGGGACGAAAACCAGCTCAAGCAGCTGGTGGTGATCCTGCTGGACAACGCCTGCAAGCATAGCGGGGATCACGGACGGATCTCTGTCCGGCTGGCTCACGCGGCGGATTCTGCCGTGTTTTCCGTCACCAACAGCGGCGATCCGATTCCAAGCGAGCATCTGCCCCACATTTTTGAAAGATTCTACCGTGTGGACAGCTCCCGTGCTAGAGAAAATGGCGGTTATGGTCTTGGTCTCGCGATTGCCAAGACGATTGTGGAAAGCCATCACGGAAAGATTCAGGTGCACAGCAATCAGGAGACGGGCACGGTTTTTACGGTAACGATCCCAACCAAAGGTAAACAAAATTAAAAGTTTTAGCAGGCTAAGCCTGCACGCACCTGCGGTGAGCAGAACGCGTCGCGCTCCGCTGACGCTTCGCGGGAATAGCGTTCGCACAGCCACAGTGTCGCGCAACATAAAAGTTTTGCTCAAGCTTTTTCAAAAGCTTGCGATGGGGTGTGGGGGCGAGGAGCCCCCACAAGCTAAAGAGGAACGCAAAGCGTTCCTCCAGAAAAGGTGAGCAAACAGTGAAAGCAAACCGTCCACTGGATGGTTTGCTGGAACGTCTTTGCGGGCCCCCGAGTGGAGAGGATACACAAACGGCATTCTCATAAAAGTTTTTTGTTTCAATCGAGTTCAATGAAGCGGATCAATGCAAGAAACAATGAACACAACCAATGTAAATCACATTAAAATAGGCCGCAAAAGAGAGATTCCCCTATATAGTGGGAACCTCTCTTTTCTATATATTTTTCAATTTCACCCGTAACAGAAGCCCGATCTTGTAAAACAGGCTTTTAGGCCAGTTCTTGCCGCGGGCAGGCCGCATATTGAAACGCCCGCAAAGCCCGGCGGGCGATCTTTTTATTTACAAAATTCGGAAGCGGTGTTATCATAAAACAATATAAAAAGCCCCGGCACGGAACGCTGTCCGGGGCGTGACTGAGCATACAGGAGGATCAAAATGCCTATTTTTTTCAAATCGTTCCACACAAGGCCGCAGAATACCGGACGGCGGATCACCGCCCTGCTGACGGCTTTCGCACTTACCGCGGCGCTGGTTGGCTGTGCTTCAGCAGGAGATGCCGCTGCATCCGCCAGCACATCAGAGATTCCATCATCGTCCGTCTCCGAAGTACAGGAAAGCACCGCGTCGGAGGCTTGGTACACCTTCGAGGACAGCTTGGGCAATCCGGTCGTGTTGCAGGAACAGCCGCAGCGCGTGATCTCCCTGATGGGTTCCTACGCGGAAACGTGGATGCTCGCGGGAGGGGAGCTTGTGGGTGTGACGGACGACGCTGTGGACGAGCGCAATTTGCAGCTCTCTGAGGACGTTAAAATCATCGGCACACAGCACAGCCCGAATCTGGAAGAAATCCTCGGCCTGTCGCCGGATTTCGTCCTGCTGTCGGCGGATATTGACGAGCATCTCCAGCTTGCGGAAACGCTGGAAAAGGCGGAGATCCCGCACGCATTCTTCAAGGTGGAATATTTTGACGAATACCTCGATATGCTGAAAATCTGCACCGATATCACGGGCCGCGAGGATCTCTATCAGCAAAACGGTCTGGACGTGCAGGATCAGATCGATCAGGTGCTCGCCAAAATCCCCGAGGCCGGGGACGACAAACCGACCGTCCTGTTTCTGCGCGCTATGACCACCAAGGCCAAGGCCAAATCCGGCGACAATATGACGTGCAAGATGCTGGAGGATCTCGGCACTGTCAACATCGCCGCACAGGATCCCTCTCTGCTCGAGGATCTGAGCATGGAAAAGATCCTGATGGACGATCCCGATTACATCTTCGCCGTTCCGATGGGCGATACGGAAAAATCGCTTCAGGCGCTCAAGGACAACATCGAATCCAATCCGGCATGGGCCAGCCTCTCCGCCGTGCAGAACGGGCGGTATGTCATCCTGCCAAAGGATCTGTTCCACTACAAGCCCAACGCCAGATGGGGGGAAAGCTATGAATACCTCGCCAAAATCCTCTATCCGGATCTCTTTGAATAGGGAATCCCCGCGTTTCAGGGCCGCGCTGATCGCCGCATCGGGCGCGGCCCTGATCCTGCTGGCGGCCGTGAGCCTCTGCGCCGGGGCCGTGCCGATCGATCTGCGATCCATCTGGGCGGTCATCTCCGGGGCGGATACGGATTCCAAGGCGTACCAGATCTTCCAATATGTACGCCTGCCAAGGACACTTGCCGCGGCTCTCGCAGGGGGTGCGCTGGCGTGCGCCGGGGCTGTGCTCCAGACGGTGCTGAACAACGCGCTGGCAAGCCCAAATGTAATCGGCGTCAATGCGGGGGCGGGTTTGTTCGCAATCATTCTGTCCGCGCTGTTTCCCCAATGGCTGGGCTTTTCGCCGCTCGCCGCGTTTCTGGGTGCGCTGATCGCTGCGGCGCTGGTATACCTGATCGCCGTGCGGACAGGCGCATCCCGGATGACGATCGTTCTGGCGGGCGTGGCGGTGTCGAGCATCCTCAGTGCCTTTACCGATACCATCCTGACGCTTTACCCCGACGCGCAGGCCGGGCGGACGGAATTTTTAATCGGCAGCTTTTCCGGCGTCACTATGGACAATGTAAAGCTGGCGGGCGCGTGCATCCTGTTTGGGATCGCCGCCTGTCTGGTACTTAGCTACGATATGAATGTGCTCTCGCTGGGGGATTCCACCGCGATGTCCCTCGGGATGCGCACCGGCGTCTACCGGATGATCTTCCTGATCCTCGCCGCGCTGCTGGCTGGGAGCGCCGTCAGCTTCTCCGGGCTGATCGGGTTTGTGGGGCTGATCGTCCCGCACGCGGCGCGGTTCCTCGCCGGGCGCGACAACCGGGTGCTGATCCCGCTGTGCGCGCTGCTGGGCGGGGCGTTCACGCTGGGCTGTGACATCCTCGCGCGTGTGCTGTTCGCGCCCTACGAGCTTCCCGTCGGGATCGTCATGTCGTTCCTCGGCGGGCCGTTCTTCCTGTATCTTCTCCTGCGGCAGAAAAGGGGGCGTCTGCTTGATTGAACTGAAACACGTGGACGCGGGCTACGGCGGCGAAGCCGTTGTGCAGGATATTTCCGTCCGTTTTGAGCCGGGCTGCGTGACGTCCATCCTCGGGAAAAATGGCTGCGGCAAAAGTACGCTGCTCAAGACGGCTGCACGGCAGCAGAAGCCGCTTAGTGGACAGATCCTGCTGGATGGCAGAGATATTTTCACGATCCCGCCCAAGGAATTCGCGCGGATGGCGGCGGTTCTGCCGCAGTCGCGGGAGGTTCCGGCGATCCCGGCGCGGTCGCTGGTGATGCACGGGCGGTTCCCGTATCTGGGATTCCCCCGCAGGCCCACGCCGGCGGATCTCGCGGCGGTGGAACGGGCCATGCACGACGCCGGCGCATGGGAGTACCGCGACAGCTATCTCACCCAACTTTCCGGCGGCGAACGGCAAAAGGTTTACCTGGCTATGGTGCTTGCGCAGGATACCGGCGTCGTCTTTATGGACGAGCCCGCCACCTACCTCGATATTTCGCACCAGTTTGAAATCCTGCGCCTGATGCGGACGCTGCGCGGCGCGGGAAAGACCGTCGTCACCGTCCTGCACGATCTGGGACAGGCGCTGTCCGTATCGGATCGGATTTTGCTGCTCGACGGCGGGCGTGCCGTCTTTTTCGGCGATCCGGACGCGCTGTTCCAATCCGGAAAGCTCGACGAGGTATTTGGGATCCGCTCGCAGAAAATCACTATCGACGGCGCGGCGGAATATATCTTCCGTCCGGCGCACCCCGGCGATCCGAACGGGAAAGGAGATCCATCATGACAAATCAGACACTTACCATCGGCTGTCATCTCTCGCCCTCCAAGGGCTATCTTGCGATGGGCCGGGACGCGCTCGCCATCGGGGCCAACACGTTCCAGTTCTTTACGCGCAACCCGCGCGGCAGCCGTGCCCGGGAGCTCGATCCCGCCGACATGGAGGCTCTGCGCAGTCTGATGCAGGAGCACCGGTTCGGCCGGGTGGTCGCCCACGCCCCCTATACGCTCAACGCCTGCTCCTCCACGGACCGCACGCGCGAATTCGCTCTGGAAACCATCGCGGACGATCTGCGCCGGATGGAGTTCCTGCCGGGAAATTTCTACAATTTCCATCCGGGCAGCCACACCGGTCAGGGCGTGGAGACGGGGATCCGGCAGATTGCCGCGATGCTCAATGAGGTGATCACGGCGGAGCAGTCCACCACCGTCCTGCTGGAAACGATGGCCGGGAAAGGATCCGAGGTGGGACGCAGCTTTGAGGAAATCCGTGCGATCCTCGATCTCGTCAAGCTGCCGGAAAAAATGGGGGTCTGCCTTGACACGTGCCACGTCTGGGACGGCGGGTACGATATTGTGGAGAACCTTGACGGAGTGCTTGAGGAATTTGACCGCATCATCGGTCTTGACCGCCTGAAAGCCATCCACCTGAACGACAGCATGAATCCCCGCGGCAGCCATAAGGACCGCCACGCGCGGATCGGCGAGGGGCACATCGGATTTGACGCCCTGTCCCGCGTCACGAACCATCCGAAGCTTCGGGAGCTCCCGTTCTGTCTCGAAACGCCGAACGATCTCGACGGTTACGCCGATGAGATCCGCCGCCTGCGGGCCGCTTACACAGGAGGGACGATATGAGCGCGGATTCTCTCCCAAAGACAGCGGCAGAGCTGCTCGAATATCTGCCCGCCATCGCGGAGGACAGCTACCGCGAGTTTTCCTCTAAGCTGGTGCCGGGTGTGGAAAATATGCTCGGGATCCGTCTGCCGCTCCTGCGGCGGATCGCCAAATCTCTCGCGAAAGGGGATTTCCGCGCTTTTCTGTCACAATCCGGGAATACGTGGTTTGAGGAAACCATGATCCGCGGGATGGTTATCGGCTATGCGAGAATGGATCTGGAAGAACGGCTGGAATACGTCAAAGGCTTCGTCACGGACATCACAAACTGGTCGGTATGCGACAGCTTCTGCGCCAGCCTGACGTCAGTGCGCGTGGATCCGGATCGCGTCCGGGAGTTCCTGATGCCGTATCTGGAATCGGATCACGAATATGAAGCGCGGTTCGGCGCGGTGATGCTGATGGATCATTTCGTGAGTGAACCTAATTTGCCGTGGATTTTGGAAACGCTCAGCCGGTGTCCGGCACGGGACTATTATGCAAGGATGGGGATCGCCTGGGCGATTTCGGTTTGTTTTGCATATTTTCCGGAAAAGGTGATGGATTTTCTGCAAGACGGGAGGCTTGATGCGGATACGCTTTATAAAACACAGCGTAAAATATTGGAATCGAACCGTGTCGGTGCGGAATGGAAGCGGCAAATACGCGCCGCCAAGCCAAAGGTGAGCAAAACATAAAAGTTTTGCTCAAGCTTTTTCAAAAGCTTGCGATGGGGTGTGGGGGCGAGGAGCCCCCACAAGCCAAAGGGGAACGCGAAGCGTTCCCCCAGAGAGGTGAGCAAACAGAGAGGGCGGACCATCCGGTGGATGGTTCGCCCGAACGCCTTTGCGGGCCCCCAAGCGGCCTGCCCGCGGCAAGAACCAGCCTGAAAAGCCCGGTTTATGAGATTGGGATCCTGTTACGGATAAAATTCAAAAATAGACAACGGAAAAGGGAGGTTCCCCTGTATGGTAGGAATCTCCCTTTTTGCGGCCTGCTTTAATGTGATCTGCATTGGTTCTGTTTATTGTATTTTGTATTGATCCAGTTCATGGAACTCGGTGGAAACCAAAAGCTTTTTTGGGAACGCCGTTTGCGTGTCCTCTCCGCCTGGGGGATCGCAAATTCGTTCCAGCAAACCATCCACTGGATGGTTTGCTTTCACTGTTTGCTCACCTTTGGCTTAGCGGTAGATGGTTTCCCCAGTAAGCCTGCGGATCAACTCCCCCTGCTCAGGATACTGCGCGATCAACGCATCCGGATCCCCCGCGTGCTCGTAATCGCTCTCCCGAAATCCCGGACTCATCGTTGTGCCAAGCAGCGCATACTCTCCGCCGTCCAGCACATGCGATCCCTGCCACGATCCCGCGTGCGCCAGCGCCTGAAGCTGCTGTCCGGAAAGAATATCCTGACCGAGGATCACGCGGCGGGAGGATCCGTCCGGGAAAAGCTCCAGAAGCTCTACGGGATCGCCAAGATAGAAGTGGTAAAGCTCGTCGGTGGGGAGGCGGTGCAGATGCGAATAGGCATTTGCTGTGAGGAAAAAGAAAATCGCGCTGCCGGCGTTGCTTCCGTCCGGCATCAGAGCGGGACTGCGGTAGGTGGATCGGAACATCCCGCCCTCGCGGCCGAGGGGTTCGAGGCCAAGAAGATCAATAATTTCCTGAATCGATGGTTTTTTCATGGGGAATCCTCCTTTTATAAAGTGGAGCCTGTGGGAATCCACGCGCTGTTGTGGGTGGCGCTTTCGTAGATGGCGTTGCAGACGGCTACAATGTTCGCGCCGTCCTCAAAGGTGGGGTAGACGGGACGTTCCGTATAGTTGCCGGATCGGATATCCGCGTAGAACTGCTGGACAAGCGCGCGGAAAGTATCCGCGAAGCCGTTGCCGAACGCGAAGATCTCCTGGTTGACCCCGCCGCCCTTCACGCCGGTGCAGAGCAGGTTGTTTTCCTCGGAGTTCCACCAGAGGTTGCGGTTCTCGCCGGTGATCTCGAGGGAGAGGCGGTTGCTGTGCCCCGGCGAGACTTCCGAGAGTACAACGGATCCGATCGCGCCGTCCTCCATCCGGAACTGGATCAGGGCGGCGTCCTCGGAGTGTACCTCCTTTGCACGGCGGGATCCGTCCGGGTTGCCGGCGTACATCATGCCGTCCTTTTCGTAGCGGATCGGATGGAAGCAGCCGAACTGCGCGGAGACCTCTGTCACACGCTTGCCGCTCAGGTACTGCGCGATGTCCATCCAGTGCGTGCCGATCTCCGTCACAGCGCGCATCTTTCCGGCAAGGGCCTCGTCATACCGCCAGCCGTCCGGCGCGGGGAAGGCGTGATATTCCTGCAAATAGCTTCCGTGGACGAGAAGCACCCGGCCGAACGACGGGTCGGAGATGATCTGCTTCGCTTTCTGGCAGGCCATGTGGAAGCGCACATTCAGGTTGATGGCGCAGGCGATCCGCTTTTCGCGGGCGAGGCGGTTCAGTGCGGCGGCCTCCTGCGTGTCAAAGCAGAGCGGCTTTTCACACAGCACATGCTTACCGGCTTCCAGCAGGGAGCGCACCAGCTCAAAGTGCAGATTCGGCGGCGTGCAGACGTGTACGCAGTCGATCTCCGGGCTGTACAGCAGGGCGGGATCCGTTCCCCAAACCGGAACGCCCCATTTTTCCGCATAGGTGCGGGCGGCGTCTGCGTTGACGTCCACCGCGGCGGCAATGGAGATCCCGGCCATGCGCAGGGCTTCGGCGTGCGTCTGGGCGATACCCCCGGTTCCAATAACAGCAGCTTTCATATTTCTATCCCCTCCGATATGATTTGAACTTTGACGGAGCTTTTCTCACAGCTGGAGAAAAATTCCGCGTGCTTTTCCCGGATCCCCGGCTGAAAATCAACGATCAGGCGGCCCGCCTGCGGAAGGGGGCATACCTGATAAAACGCGCAGGAATCCAGCTTTGTGTGATCCATCAGGAAAAAGACCTCCGCGGCAGAGGCGAGGATCGCCTTTTTCGATTCGGCCTCGTCGGCGGTGGCGTCGGTGACGCCGTGCGGCGCGTCGATGCTTTTTGAGGACAGGAACGCCTTGTCCACATGGTACTTGCGGAGCGTCTCGCCTACATCATACCCCACCAGCGAAAACGACGGCTTGCGGAGCCTGCCGCCCAGCAGGATCACCTCAGCTTTGGCGTTTTCGGCCAGCGCGCAGGCCGCGCTGATCGAGTTGGTGATCACGGTGACAGGGACGTTTAGATGCGGGATCATGGCGCAGGTAGTGCTGCTGGCGTCGAGGGCGATCACCTCTCCGCTCTGTACGAGCGAGGCGGCATACCGGCCCAGCATACTTTTGGAGGACGGCTGGCAGAGCGTGCGCTGCTCGATCGGCAGCTCAAAGCCGCGTTTCGGCACAGGGCGCGCCCCGCCGTGCACACGCATCAAAAGCCCCTCCTCATCCATGCGTGACAGATCGCGCCGGATCGTCATTTCGGACACCTGAAGCATCCGGCTCAATGTGGAAATGTCCGCATAAGAGTCCCGTTCCAAAAGTTCCAGGATCATTTGGTGGCGTTTTTCTACATTCATCGATTTTTCCCCCCGGGATCCGGCAAAAAATTTTTAGGGTGATGTTAAAAATGAACATCTTTTGACATAAATATAACACGGATTTTTCAAAATTACAATGGAAACTGGAAATAAAAAACATACTATTTAGAGAAATGCACAATAAAATGACGCGGACAGCGAAAAGTGTTTTGTTGACATCCGGGACGAGGAATGTTATCTTTAGATCAAGAGGATAAAATATATCAAAAATAGTTTGGATCCCCCGAATTTCGCCGGAAAATGCGCGGCGTTGGGGAGAGAGGAGTCCGCAATGGAGACAGCGAAAATTGGAATCATGGGTGGAACGGGAGTCTACCAGCTTCCCGGCGTGGAGGACCTGCACCGTGAGGTCGTCAATACCCCTTACGGAAGCGTGCCGGTAAACATCGGCGTGCTCGGCGGAAAGACGATCGCGTTTATGACGCGCCACGGCGAACACCATTCCATCTCCCCGGGACAGATCAACTACCGTGCGAATATCTGGGCGATGAAGGAGCTTGGAGTAAAGCAGATGTTTGCCACTGCGTGCAGCGGCTCCCTGAACCCCGGATTCCCGACGGGCAGCTTTGTGCTGCTCGAGCAGTTCATTGAGTTTACGAAAAACCGCCACAGCTCGTTCTATGAAAACGACGGCACCGAGGAGAAGAAGATCGGCCACGCCGATCTCACGCATCCGTACTGCGCGCGCCTGGGCGGCGTAGTCCTCAAGGCGGCGGAGGAGCTCGGCCTGCATGTGGGCACGGGCGCAACGTACTGCTGCATGGAGGGGCCGCGCTTTGAGACGGCCGCAGAGATCCGGATGTACCGCTCTCTGGGCGCGGATCTCATCGGCCACACGAATTATCCGGAATCGGCGCTTGCGCGCGAGGCTGAGATCTGCTACGCGGCGATCGGCATTGTGTCGAATATGGCGGCCGGAATTCTGGATCGCCCTGTAACCGCCACCGAGGTCACAGACGTGATGGGCCGCGCGTTCGGCGACGTGCAGCGGCTCCTGGCAAAATCGGTAGAACTGCTTCCCGACGAGGACTGCTGGTGCCAGCATTCCATGTCGGAGGCGTTCCTATAAATTTTATGGATTCACATTATTCTTAGGAGGAATCAGCAACATGAAGAAAGTACTTTCCCTGCTGTTGGCAGCTGCTGTTTCGATGAGCGTGCTGCTGGCGGGCTGCAGCTCCGCCGGGACTGAAAGCAGTGCGGCAAGCGGTACGGAATCCGCGGCGGCGTCCTCGGAGGGAGCGTCTGAGGAAACCACAGAGGCTTCCGGAAAATCCAAGATCGCTTACGTCACCGGCACAGGCGGCCTGGGGGACAAGGCGTTCAACGATCTTGGCAACAAGGGGATCCAGCAGCTGGAATCCGAGGGCATTGAGTGCGATGTTGTGGAGCCGAAGGCGATTGCTGAGCTGGAGGGCATCCTGCGCAACCTCGCCGATACCGAGAGCTATGCGCTGATCGTCGCGATGGGCGGCGACGCGGTGGATTCCATCACCCGCGTGGCAAACGATTATCCGGAGCAGAATTTCATGGTTATGGACGGCTTGGCCGGCGATATTGAGAACCTGCGCTCCGTGATGCTCAGCCAGACGGATGAATGCTTCCTCGTCGGCGCATTTGCCGGCCTGATGGAGCTGGAGGGCAACCTGCCGAATTCCCAGGGCCAGAACACGATCGGCGTTGTGGGCGGCATGGATATCCCGCTGATCCGCAGCGTTGTGGCGGCTTACACGGCCGGTGCGAAGTACGTCAACCCGGACTGCGAGGTCCTCTCCGCATATGTCGGCAGCTGGTCCGACCCGAACAAGGGCGCAGAGCTTACCACCAGCATGTACAGCCAGGGCGCCAGCATTGTGTTTAACGGCGCAGGCGCGTCCGGCATGGGCTGCATCGAGGCCGCTCAGCAGGAGGGCCTGTACGTCATCGGCTACGACGGCAACCAGAACAGTCTCGCTCCCGACAACGTGATCGGCAGCGGTATCCGCGGCCTTGACGCTGTGATTGTTTCCTCCGCGAAAGAGGCCCTCGACGGCACCTTCACCGGCGGCGACATGAACGTCACGATGGCGGACAACCCCGACGCTTCCCAGCTTGAGTTCTCCGAGACGAATGTGGAAATCCCGGATTCCGTCACCGAGAAGCTCGAGAAGATCAAGGAATTCCTGATTGCGGCTGAGGTCGCGATCCCGGAGGATCCGGCTGATGTCGACGCTTATCTGGAGCAGGTCGGCACCTTTGAGGGCTGATTCGCGCTCAAAGCAGATCCGGATAGTATGGCAGAACCGCGCGTTCCCCTGCCTGGGTTTCAGGCGGGGGAGCGCCGTTCGCGTTATCAAGGAGGGCAGCCCGTGCAAAAAATAGTGGAAATGCGCGGCATTACCAAGACCTTTGGGAATAATACCGCAAACAAAAACGTGGACTTTTTCTGCAACCGGGGGGAGGTCCTGTGCCTGCTGGGAGAAAACGGCGCGGGCAAGACTACCCTGATGAATATCTTGTACGGCAGATACCGTCCGGACAGCGGATCGATCCTGTTCGACGGCAAGCCGGTGAAGATTTCCGGCCCGCGTGACGCGATCGCGATGGGGATCCAGATGGTGCACCAGCATTTTATGCTCGTCCCGACGTTGACGGTCGCCGACAACGTTGTGCTGGGCAGGGAGCCGCGCCGCCGCGGCTTTTATGACCGCAAGGAGGCCGCAGAGACCGTGCGCCGCCTTTCGCAGGAATACGGTCTGGAGGTGCCTCCGGAGAAGCTGGTGGGGGATCTGTCCGTCGGGGAACAGCAGCGCGTGGAGATCATCAAGGCGCTGTACCAGGGCGCGCAGCTGCTCATCCTCGATGAGCCGACCGCCGTCCTGACGCCGCAGGAGGTGGACGACCTGTTCAAAGTCGTGAGTCGTCTGCGCGAAAGCGGCAAGTCGATCATCATCATCACGCACAAGCTCAAGGAGACGATGGCGATCTCCGACCGCGTGTACGTGCTCCGCCAGGGAGAGATGATCGGGGAACGCAATACAGCCGATACCAGCATTGAGGAGCTCAGCGAGCTGATGGTCGGTCACAAGGTGGCCACTGTGATCCGGGAGAGTATGGAGCCGGGCGAAACCGTTCTTGAGATGGATCACGTCAGCCTGAAAAGCGCGAACGGCGTACAGGTGCTCAAGGATATTTCGCTTTCGATCCGTGAGCATGAGATCCTGGGGATCGCCGGGGTCGAGGGCAACGGCCAGATGGAGCTGATCGAGGTGCTTTCCGCGCTGTGCCCCTCCTGGGAGGGCGAGATCCTCTACAAGGGCAAAAGTATGAAAGGACGCACCACAGCGGAGCTGCTGGAGGACGGCGTCTCCTGTATCCATGCCGACAGGCAGGCATACAGCATCGCGATGGATCTGGAGGTTCCGGAAAACTTCCTGATGGGCTACCAGCAGACCCCGGACTACCGGAAGCGGAAATGGCTTGTCGACTGGGGGAAAGTGGTGGACAAGGCCCGCGCCATGCTGGAGCACTACGACGTCCGCCCGCGCGACGTGGAGCGGAAGCTTTCGGAGTTCTCCGGCGGCAACCAGCAGAAATTTGTGGTGGGGCGCGAGATGCAGCGCAGCCCCAAATTCATGATAGCGGCGCACCCGACGCGCGGCGTCGATATCATGGCGACGGCGTTTATCCATGACCAGCTCAACCGCCAGAAAAAGGCGGGCGGATGCGTGCTGCTGATTTCCTCGGACCTTGATGAGCTGATGCAGATGAGCGACCGCATCGCGGTGATCTATGACGGCAGGATCGTGGACTGCCGCGCCGCAGAGGAATATACCACGATGGAACTCGGCAGATTGATGGGAGGCGGCCAGGCGGATGGAAAAGCTTAAACAGCGGCTGAAAAAAGTCAGCCTCACCCCACTGTACTCGCTCCTGATGGCGTTGGTGATCGGCGGGATCATCATCCTGGGGAGCGGCAACAACCCGTTTGAAATCTACGGCAAGCTGATCACCGGCGCGCTCGGCACGCGCAACGGTATCCTGCAGACGCTGCTCCAGTCCACGCCGCTGATCTTCTGCGGCCTCTCGGTGGCGTTCGGGATGCGCGGCGGCGTGCTGAACCTCGGCGTGGAGGGCCAGCTCTATATGGGCGCGCTGGCCGCAACGCTTGTGGCGCTGGGCGGCGAGGGACTTCCCTCGGTGGTCCTGATCCCGCTGTGCCTCGTCGCCGGAATGCTCGGCGGGGCGGTGTGGTCGCTGCTGCCGATCGTGCTCAAGCTCAAGCGCGGCGTGCACGAGGTTGTCACGGCGCTGATGCTCAACTACATAGCTACCCTTTTCATCGACTTTATGACGAACTACCCGCTGATGGCGGAGGGCAGCTCCGTGGCGCAGAGCGAGACGTTCCCGGAGGCGGCATGGCTGCCCAAGCTGTTCCCGCGCAGCCAGGTGACGTGCGGGATCTTCATCGGCCTTGCGCTGGCGGTGATTCTGGCGTTTGTGCTCAAAAAGACGGTGCTGGGCTACCAGATCACGCTGGTGGGCCAGAATGAGCTTTCCGCGAAAGCGGCGGGCGTGCCGGTCGGGAAAGTGATGGTTACGACGATGCTCATCTCCGGAATGTGCGCCGGTCTTGCCGGTACGGTGGAGGTCATGGGCACATACAACCGCCTGATCATGGGCTTCTCGCCCGGATACGGCTTCGACGGCATCGCGGTGGCGGTGCTGGGCAGCTCGCCGATCATGGTGGTGTTCAGCGCGCTGCTGTTCGGCATCCTGCGCGCGGGCGGCACTGCTCTGCAGTTCGGTACAAATCTTTCGGTCAAATTTATCTCGGCGCTTCAGGGCATCATCATTATCCTGATCGCGGCCCCGGCGCTTTGCAGCCATTTGTACGCGGCTATCCGCAAAAAGAAAAAGACGGGCAAGGAGGAATTGAAAAATGGATGATATTGTGGCGGTCCTCAATTCCACCCTGCGCCTGACGACGCCGATTGCCTACGTAACGCTGGGAGCAGTCGTGCTGGAAAAATCGGGCGTAAACGCAATGGCAATGGAAGGTACGATGCTGGTAGGTGCGTTCGGCGCAGTAGTCGGCAGCTGGTTCACGGGCAGCGCATGGCTCGGTGTTCTGACGGGGATCCTGTTCGCGGTGCTGATCTCGCTGGTGCGCAGCTTCCTGTGCGTCTCGCATCAGGCGGATCAGACGGTCAGCGGCGTCGGGATCAACATCCTGGCCAGCGGCATGACCGCGATGCTCCTCAAGGTGATCTGGAACATGGACGGCAAGAGCGACGTTGTGACGGCCCTCTCCGACTGGAGCATTCCGTTTGTGGAAAATATTCCTGTTGTCGGGGAGATCATTGGAAAACAGAATCCGCTGGTATACCTGCTGTTCCCGGTCCTGATCGGATGCTGCCTGCTGCTGGGCCACACGCCGTTCGGCCTGCGTCTGGCGGCGGTAGGGGAGCACCCGGAGGTCCTCTCGAGCCTTGGTCTGAGCGTGTATCGTTACCGCTATATTGCGACGATCCTTTCCGGGATCCTCGCGGGGATCGGCGGGGCGTACCTGTCGATCGGACAGCTGAGCTTCTTCACGCAGGACATGGCGAGCGGCCGCGGCTTCATGGCGTTGGCGGCGTGCATCTTCGGACGCTGGACGGCATTGGGCGGATTTTTGGGCGCACTGCTGTTCGGCTTTGCGGAGGCGGTGCAGATCCGGCTTCAGTCGTGGGTGCAGTATACGCAGTTCATTCGGATGATTCCGTATGCAGTGACGATTCTGGTGCTGTGCGGGTTTGTCAGGAAACGCAGCGGGGCGCCGGCGGCGTCCGGGAAGCCGTATCAGGAACAGCAATAGCACCCAGCCAAAGGTGAGTAAAGGATAAAGTTTTCGCCAGCCTTTTTCAAAAGGCTGCGGGGGCGCGGGGGCTGGCCCCCGTGAAACAGGAACGCGAAGCGTTCCCCCCAAAAAGGTGAGCAAACAGAGAGGGCGGACCATCCGGTGGATGGTTCGCCCGAACGCTTTTGCGGGCCCCCAAGCGGCCTGCCCGCGGCAAGAACCGGCCCTCAAAAGCCCGGTCTGTGGGAGCAGGTTCCTGTTGCGGATAAAATTCAAAAATATGTATCGGAAAAGGAAGGTTTCCCTGTATGGCGGGAACCTTCCTTTTTTGCGGCCTATTTCAATGTGATTTGCATTGATTCTGTTCATTGTATTTTGCATTGATCTACTTCATTAGGGCTAGGTGGAAACAAAAAGCTTTTATGGGAACGCCGGTTGCGTGTCCTCTCCGCCTGGGGGATCGCAAATTCGTTCCAGCAAACCATCCACTGGATGGTTTGCCTCCACTGTTTGCTCACCTTTCCGGGGGAACGCTTCGCGTTCCTGTTTCACGGGGGCCAGCCCCCGCGCCCCCGCAGCCTTTTGAAAAAGGCTGGCGAAAACTTTATCCTTTGCTCACCTTTGGCTCATATCATCTCTTTCCCCCTCATACGATCCTTACAGAGCGTTCGCGCTCCGGAAGGAGTGACCCGGAATGAAAAAACAAAGCTTCCTGCACGGAGCCCTGATCCTCACAGCAGGAATCATATTAGTGAAACTAATCGGTGCGCTGTTCAAGGTTCCGCTGACTTGGATTATCACCGAGGACGGTCTCGGATATTTCAACACAGCTTATAATTTCTACGGGCCGATTCATAGTCTCGCCGCCGCGGGATTTCCGATTGCAATTTCCCGTCTGGTATCGGAAAACGGAACCGTCCGCCGGTATCGAGACATCCGCCGGATCTACCGCGTCTCCGTCCCGATCTTTTTAATCACCGGTACGGCGGGATTCCTGATCATGGCCGTCGGCGCGCCATTGTACGCCGGGGCGATCGGAAATCCGGAGGCGCTTCCGTCACTGTATGCGCTGGCCCCGGCCGTGCTGTTCAGCTGCCTGATATCGGTGTACCGCGGTTATTATGAGGGATTGCGCAATATGTACCCCACAGCAGTTTCGGAGATCCTCGAGGCTGTGGGGAAACTCGTGATCGGCCTGAGCCTGGCGTGGCTGATCGTATCGGCCGCCATGCGGGAATATGCGCGGTTCGGTACGGTATTCGGCGCAGCGGTGCAGTCGGAGGAATATGCGCGCAGTGCGGCGCTGCCGTTCGCGGCGGCGGGGGCGGTGCTGGGCGTGACAGCGGGATCCGTGCTGGCGTGGATCTATATGGCACTGCGCCATAAGAGGCGGGGCGACGGTATTTCGGGTGAGGAACTGGACGGATCGCCGGAGCCTGCTCCGGTGCGGTCGGTGGTGGCGCGGCTGGTGAAAACGGCCCTGCCGATCGGCGCGGGCGCGCTGGCGGTGAATGTGGCGGGACTGGTGGATTCCACGTTCCTGCAAACGCGGATGAACGACGTGCTGGAAAATGCGCCGGAAACGGTGCTCGGCATGTATAAGGGAATGATCCCGCAGGTGAACCTGGAAACCGGGACCGTGCCGAATTTCCTGTTCGGATGCTTCTCCATGGCGCTGACGCTGTTCATGGTGGTGCCGTCGGTGACGCAGGCATTCGGCATCAGCGCGCTTCCGAACGTCACGGCGGCATGGACGAAAGGAAGCCGCGAAGAACTCAAGCACAGTATGGAAACGGTTCTGCGCATCACGTCGCTGTTCTGTATCCCGTCGGGGCTGGGGATGTGCGTGCTGTCCGGCCCGGTGACGGCGCTGGTATTCGGGGAACGGCAGTCGCTGCCCGTCACCGCGCATATTCTGGCTGTTTTGGGGATCGCGGCCATCTTCGCGTCATTGAGCGCGCCGCTGAACAGTATGCTCCAGGCGATCGGCAGGGTCGATCTTCCGGTCAAGATCCTGGCGGTGGGGCTGGCACTCAAGGTAGCCCTGAACTATTTTCTGGTGGGGATCCCGGAAATCAACGTGATGGGCGCCGGGGCCGGGACGCTGGCGTGCTACCTGTTTTTGACGATCGCGGCGTTGCTGCTGCTCCGCCGGGAGACGGGGATCCGCCTCGATCTGGATTCTGTATTCATGCGGCCCGCGATCGCGTCGGCGGTGTGCTGTCTCGCGGCATTCCTGCTGTACAGTGTCCTGAACGGGGTGCTGGGGATCCGGATCGCGGCGCTGGCGGCTGTCGGTGGGGCATTCGTCGTATATGTTGCCGCCCTGTTTGGACTGCGCGCGATCCGCCGCAGCGATCTGCTGATGCTTCCAAAGGGACAAAAGCTGGTAAAGGTGCTTGAAAAACGCGGCTGGATCGGGTAATATGAAAAGAGCCGGGAAAAATCAAAGGGAAGGAGCGTGTCAAAATGAGTTTTGAGAAAAAAGATAAGTATACGATAGAGGATCTGCTGGAGATTATGAAAATCCTGCGCGCACCGGGGGGATGCCCCTGGGATCGGGAACAGGACCATCATTCTATCCGCGCAAGCTTTATTGAGGAGACGTACGAGGCTGTGGAGGCGATCGACACAGACAATACGGAGCTGCTCAAGGAGGAACTGGGCGACGTGCTGCTTCAGGTGGTGTTCCATTCACGCATCGAGGAGGAAGCCGGGCGCTTCAATTTTGACGATGTCGCAGACGGGATCTGCAAGAAGATGATCGTCCGCCACCCGCACGTGTTCGGCGACGTGACGGTGGAAAATTCAGCGGATGTCCTGAAAAACTGGGATGAGATCAAGAAGAAAACAAAATCCCAGAAAACGCAGACGGAGGTGCTGCAAAGCGTCTCCCCGGCCCTGCCCGCGCTGATGCGCAGCGCCAAGGTACAGCATAAGGCGGCGAAGGTCGGCTTTGACTGGCCGGATATTTCCGGCGCGCTCGATAAGGTGGGCGAGGAGCTGGCAGAGGTGCGTGAAGCGGCCAAGGCAGGGGATCCGGATCACTGTCAGGAGGAGCTGGGCGATCTGCTGTTCGCGGTGGTGAATGTATCGCGGTTCCTGCACGTGGAGCCGGAGCAGGCGCTGAGTCTTGCGTGCAATAAGTTTATCGGCCGGTTCGCCGGGGTGGAAAAGCTGGCGGCGGAACGCGGGATTGATATGGAAAAGTCATCCCTCGAGGAGCTGGACCAGCTCTGGGATGAAGTAAAGCGAAAGGAAAAATCAGTATGAGACTGGACAAATATCTGAAAGTATCGCGGCTGATCAAACGCCGCACGGTAGCAAACGAGGCCTGCGACGCGGGGCGGGTGCTGATTAACGGCAAGCCTGCGCGCGCGTCGTATGACGTAAAGGTGGGCGACATCATGGAGATCCAGATGGGCAGCCGCAGTATCAAGGCGGAGGTGCTCACGGTGACGGAATACGCCACCAAGGACAGCGCATCCACGATGTACAAGGTCATTTCCGAGCAATAAATAAAATCGGAAATCCTCCTGCCCAAAACAGCCGGCGGGAGGATTTCCCATATTTTGAAAGCTTAAATGGACAAGTCAGGGACACCGCCGTTCCGTAAGATGCAAAAAGGAAACGCTCTCTGCTTGCCACTTGTCGGAAAATGTATTATAATAGGAAAAAATAAGTCTGTCCTGTAAAGGGCGGCGGAAGCTTTAAAAATATGGAGGAAATCAATATGAAATTTGATTATAAGACGCATGGGACATGTTCCCGCGTGATCGAAATTGAAACAGACGGCGATATTATCAAGTCGGTGAAATTCCAGGGCGGCTGCAACGGCAACGGCAAAGGGATCGGATCGCTTGTTCAGGGAATGAAGCTGGACGATGTGATCAGCCGCTGCAAGGGAATCACCTGCGGCATGCGCCCGACCTCGTGCCCGGATCAGCTTGCCAAGGCGCTCGAGGCGGTAAAGGACGGCAGTCTTCCCGCAAAGCAGGAGCAGTAAAAATTCTATCGGTTCGCCCCGGAGGAGCTTTTCCTCCGGGGTTTCTTTCTGCCTTGATTTGTGCGGCGGCCGTATCTGCTTGAGAAAAGCGTTCTGTATCGCAGAAAAATCTTTTTTATAATTCTTAAACATTTCGTAAGCAATTCAAAAATATCGGACACTTACAATAAAGACATCAAGTGAGGGCAAAGGCTCACGGAATTAAAATTGATGGAGGCTGTTTGAGATGAAGAAAAAAGATTTTGTAACCCTGATTATGAGCACGGTGGGCGGAATCCTGTTTGCGTTGGGTATGTGCATGGCGCTGCTGCCGGAATGGGGCGCGATGACGCAGGGAATTGTGATCGGGGCTGTTGGCGCGGTGATCCTGCTGGCGATGCTGATCGTCCGCCGGAAAATGGACGGCAAACCCGCTTTCGTGTTTAACGGGAAAGCAATCGGCCTTACCCTGCTCGGTGTAGCGGGAGCTATTATCCTGGGCATTGGGATGTGCATGACGATGGTGTGGGGAATGATGATTCCCGGCATCGCGATAGGAATTGTTGGAATTGTGGCGCTGCTCTGCCTGATTCCTGCTGTCAAAGGACTGAAATAAGGAGGAAATTTGTACATGGGAAAGCTTGTTTTGAAAATAGTGGCTGGCGCAGCTGTGCTGGGCAGTCTTGCGGCTGCGGCGGTCTGTCTGGTGCATAGGAATGAAAAAGTATTGTATTAAGGAGTAATATTGTTATGGCAAAGTCAAAGCTGGTAAAGGCAAATGAAAAGATCGCGGAAACCGTGGTGGACGGATACAAAAAAATTGAGGACGGCGTCACGGGAGGATACAAGAAAATCGAAGATGGCGTTGTCAGCGGATTCACAAGGATGGAGGAAGGCGTCGTCGGCGGATTTACGAAAATAACCGACAAATTCGTAGATCAGTTTCTGACAAAGGACGGTGAGACGGTGGAGGAAGCCAAGAAGCGTCTCGCACAGGAAGAAGAACGCGGACGGATGGCAAATCACGCCGCACACCGCTGAGACAGATAATGGGACGAACCCGGATGCGGCTCCTGCGTCCGGGCCTGTTTTTTCATTGGATGTTAAACGCAAACAAAACTTTAACAATTCCATGATAGAATCAAGGTTAAGCCTTGACGTAAAATGCGTCGTGCGCCGTGATCTCCGCGGGAATACCGTTGTTATGGGGTACTGTGTCGCGGTGGCGGGCTTGTCGTGGATATGGTATAATATCCGCAGAATACTGTAAACGCGGGCATCTCTGCTCAATTAACCACCTAGCTAAGCGGAGGTACGACGCGTTGCGCGTGTTGCCCACCGCAGGTGTGGTATAATATCCGCAGAAAGGCTGCAACGCGGGCATTTTAGCCCAATCGACTACTTGGCCGGGCGACCGGAGGGAGCGGGCGCGATCTGGGTGCAGGCTCAGCCTGCTGCCCGCCGCAGGCGCGCGGGCATTTCAGACCAATCAAACACCAAACTGGACAAAACGAAACTCTTCACTATTCACTTTTCATTTTTCATTTTTCACTTGCCGCATGGGCGGAAGGAGGAAGGTCCGATGTTCAAGCTGTTGGTAGTAGAGGACGACAGGGAATTGAATAAAACCGTATGTGATTATCTGAATCAGAACGGCTATGAAGCGGTTGGCTGTCTGAATGCCAACGAAGCATACGACGCCATGTACGGCGGAGGGCTGTTCGACCTCATCATTTCAGATATCATGATGCCGGAGATAGACGGGTTCGAGTTCGCAGAGACGGTGCGGGAGATTAACAGGGAAATCCCTATCCTGTTCATGACGGCGCGGGACGATTTTGCCTCCAAACGCCGGGGCTTCAAAGCCGGGATTGATGATTATATGGTGAAGCCCGTCGATCTGGAGGAGCTGCTCCTGCGGGTGGAAGCCCTGCTGCGGCGCGCCAAAATTGCAGCCAGCAAGAGGCTGACTGTGGGCGGTCTGGTTTTGGATGCCGAGGAGCGCACCGCATATCTCAACGGCGAGGAAATCCCGCTGACTGTTCGCGAATTCAACCTCATTTATAAGCTGCTTTCCTATCCGAAAAAGACCTTTACCCGCTCCCAGCTGATGGACGAGTTCTGGGACAGCGCATCCACCTCCGGCCCGAGGACGGTGGACGTTTATATCACCAAGCTGCGGGATAAATTTTCCGGCTGTGATGATTTTGAAATTGTGACGGTTCACGGTCTGGGATATAAGGCGGTATTGAAATGACGGAAAAAAATAAAAAGCTCCAGCGGTGGCTGTTTTCTCTGCGGCGGTATTTCAGCTTTTTTCTGCTGATGGCCTTTGTCATCAGCTGCTGCATGATGCTTTTTCTGAACGGCCTGGAGGAAACGACGGGGATTTCCCTGACAGAAGAAAAAATCGGTCACGCGGCGCGGGTGACGTTCCTGAATATTTTATTTCTGAGTTTGCTGTGTACCGTGATTGACGGGATCCGGCGCAGATTTATGGTGGATCGCCCGGTAAATAAGATTGTGAAAGCGGCAGAGCAGATCAGAAAAGGCGATTTCTCGGTGCGAATTCCGCCGCTGCGTTTTGTGGACGACGGCAGCGGCTTCGATGTGATTGCCGAATGCTTTAACCAGATGGCACAGGAGCTCTCCGGGATAGAGACGCTGCGGACGGATTTTATCGCCAATGTGTCCCATGAGCTCAAAACGCCGCTGGCAGTGATCCAGAATTACGGCACCATGCTCCAGCAGCCGGGACTGCCGGAGGAAAAACGCCTGGAATATTCCCGGGCCGTCACAGAGGCGTCCCGCAGGCTTGCCAGCCTGATTACCAATATCCTGAAGCTGAATAAGCTGGAAAACCAGCAGATTTATCCGGCCTGTGCACCTTACGACTTGGGCGAGCAGCTCTGTGAGTGTTTTCTCTCCTTTGAAAGCGAGTGGGAGGCAAAGGATTTGGAAATCGATACGGATGTGGAGGAGGGAATCCGGACGGATACGGATGCCGAGCTGCTTTCTCTGGTGTGGAACAATCTGTTTTCCAATGCCGTCAAGTTTACGGAGCCGGGCGGAAGAATTTCCCTTTCCCTGAAATCGGAGGGCGGTTATGCCGTCGTCCGTGTCGCGGATACCGGCTGCGGCATCACGCCGGAAGCGGGCCGCCATATTTTTGAAAAGTTTTATCAGGGGGATACCTCCCACGCCGCCCAGGGGAACGGCCTGGGCCTTGCGCTCGTCAAGAGGGTGATAGATATTGTCGGCGGCGACATTTCTGTCAGCAGCGAGGTGGGCAGGGGAAGCACGTTTACGGTGAAGATCAGGAGAGTGCAGGATGGAGAGGATTAAAAGGATCGTACACAGGCTGCTGTTCCCGGGTACGGCGGTGGTTCTCCTCTGTATCCCCGCGGCCACAGTGTTGCTGATCTATGCCTTTCTGGCCGCTGGAGAGGACAGCCCCATTTCCTATGCCGCCTATGTGATATCGGCCTATGCGCTGACGATTGCGTGTACCGGACTGGTTCCGGCCGTCCGGAAAGCGCGGGGCTGGCTCCGTTCAAACCCGTATGCCAGCCGCTATCTGGAGGATATCCCGTTCCGGGTGTGGATTTCTCTGCGCGTATCCCTGACGATCAACCTCCTGTATGCGGCGGTCAACGCCTTTTCAGGGCTTTATTATCACTCCGTCTGGTTCGGAACTTTGGCGGCTTATTACCTCTTTTTGGCGGTCATGCGCTTTTTGTTGGTGCGGTATGGGCGCAGGAACAACTCCGGCGCGGGCATGGCTGCCGAATTAAAACGCTGCCGTGTATGCGGCGCTATACTGATCCTGATGAATATGGCGCTGGCGGGTGTTGTGATTCTGGTGCTCCACCAAAACAGGAGCTTCCAGTATGCGGGAAGCCTGATTTACGCTATGGCGCTGTATACCTTTTATACCACTATTATGGCGGTGATCCATGTGATCCGGTACCGAAAATACCAAAGCCCGGTGATGTCGGCGGCAAAGGCGGTCAATCTGGCGGCGGCGCTGGTTTCGATGCTTTCGCTGGAAACCGCCATGCTGACGCAGTTTGATACCGGGACCACCTCCCCGTTTTTTCGTCAGAGTATGATTGCTTCCACCGGCGGGGCGGTATGTGCCATTGTGGTGGGAATGGGGATTTATATGATCGCCTATTCCACACGCCGGCTGAAGAAGTTGAAAGATATGCCTTTGGAAATACAGAATGATGCCGGAGCGGTTCCGGCGGACGAAAGGAAGCTTGATTGATGATGGAAAACAAGGGCGAAACCTTTACCTATACCTATTCTGCAAAGCAGCAGGAGGAAATCCGAAATATCCAGAAGAAATATCTGCCGAGGGAAGAGGACAAGATGGAGCAGCTGCGGCGTCTGGATCGCAGCGCCACCAGAAAAGGGACGATACTGTCCGTCGTGATGGGTGTAGCGGGCTGTCTCCTTATGGGCGTAGGAATGTGCTGCTCTATGGTATGGATGGAGCAGTGGTTCATCCCGGGGATCGTGATAGGGCTGCTTGGAATTGCAGGCGTAGCCGCCGCGTATCCGGTATACGTCCGTGTGACGAAAAAGGAGCGCGAGAAGATTGCCCCGCAGATCCTCAAGCTGGCGGAGGAACTGTCGGAGCCGGAGAAATAGGACGGCAGATAAAAAGGGCCGGGCACAGGGTGATTTCCCTGAGCCCGGCCCTGATGTTTTTTACGGAGTTTTTTTCCCTTTGCGCTTGCGGAGCAGATAAAAGACGGCGGCCGCCGCTGCCAGAACAATGATAACGATTGTAGCGATATGGGTGTAGCTGTCAAAATAAGGCATCGCACGCTCCCACGCAGTCCCGAGGGCGGCCCCGATGCACGTCAGTATGATATTCCATACGGTGCTTCCCAGAATGGTCAGGATCAGGAACCGGAGCATGGGCATCTTGGCGAAACCGGCGGGGATGGAGATAATGCTCCTCACCACAGGGATACAGCGGCAGATCAGCACGGCCTTTCCCTCATACCGTCTGAACCACGCTTCCGCCTTTTCCACGTGTTCCGGACGGAGGTGCGTAATGTCGCCGAATTTTCCGGCAAAGAGCTTTTTCAGGCGGTCGGCCTGAAAGATTCTTCCGAACGCATACAGTACGATTGCCCCGGCAAGGGAACCGGCCGTCGCCGCCGCTACTGTGCCCGGGATATTCATCGCCGTTGTAACAGTCAAGGCCCCTCCAAACAGAAGAACGGCCTCGGAAGGGATCGGAGGGAAAACGTTCTCGATGAAAATCAAAAGAAAGATTCCCAAATACCCAAATTGATCGACAAAGGAAAGCATCCATTCCTGCATGATTAAAGTCCTCCTTAAAGCTGTGCGGTGCGGCGCGCCGGGCAGTATCTCCCGTCAGACCGGTGAGGATCCGGACACCACAGAGATAGTATCCCCGGATATTCAGAGAATCCGGAGACGCGCATAAAAATTCCCGCATGAGGGCATAGGACGGGAATTGCCGGGATGTATCTGACAAGTCAAAAGCACCGGAAAATTTACTGTGAAACAGCAGATGCAGGATAAGCGATGCAGAAGCCGTTTTTGAGATAAATTCGGCGGTGTGAAAGGCTTTTCAAAGACACCTCAGGGAATCAGGGTGTATCCGAAAAGTCCTCAATACTGTTAAATTCTACTGAAAAACGGTGTCTGCGTCGTTGCTCACCCTTGCAATACGAAAGTATTGCTGCGGATTCGCGCCTTGCATCCATCGCCTTTCAGCGAATTTTCCAGCACTTTTGACTTTTCAGATACACCCCAAGACCGCCAAAGTACCAGCTGTGATTAAGACAAGTCCGGCGCCGGATTTTTTGGAAAGCCGTTCGTGGAATACAAAATAGGAAAACGCCACCGTTACCAGGATGCTGAGCTTGTCTATCGGGGCCACCGCGCTGGCAGGCCCGTCCTGGAGCGCCTTGTAATAACAGAGCCAGGAGGCTCCGGTCGCGATCCCGGAAAGACAGATAAAGCCGAGTTCCCGCCTGGGGATTTTCCGGATGGTGTGCATTTTTCCAGTGACTCCCACCATCAGCCATGCCATGACAAGCACCACAGCGGTACGGATTGCCGTGCCGAGGTTCGATTCCACACCCGAAATCCCAATTTTCCCAAGGATGGAGGTGAGGCTGGCAAAAACAGCGGAGCCGGCGGCATAAAGCAGCCAGCTCCGGCTTGGATTCCGCGGTCCGGGTTCTGTCTCTCTCTTTTCGATCATCAGAAAGGTCCCGACCGCAATCAGGACGATGCCGATGACGCCGAACAGGCTGATTCTTTCCTGCAGGAACAGGAAAGCCAGCAGCATGGTAAGAATGGTGCTGGACTTGTCGATAGGTACCACCTTGTTGATGTCGCCGAGCTGCAGGGCCCTGAAATAGCAAAGCCAGGATGCCCCGGTGGCCAGGCCGGACAAGATGAGGAACAGCCAGGTGCCTCCCTGGATGGATGCAATCTGTGCCTGCGATCCCACGACAAACACCATCAGCCAGGAAAAAATCAGGACAATAATGGTGCGGATTGCCGTTGCCACAGTGGAATCGGTCTGCCGGATTCCGCATTTTGCCAATACAGCAGTGATCCCCGCAAAAAACGCCGAACCAAACGCGAATAAAATCCACATTTCCATTTTCTCCCGAAGCAGTGTGCCCACTCTCTTTTTACACACCGGACATAGCGCCGCAGATCAGTTCCACGGCGTCCCGATTTGCAGGCGGGACATCTCAATTGCGATCTCTTGCGTTCCATAACAGGCGGCTGTTGTTACGCCCAGTTTTTATTATAATGCGCATATGGAGAAAAATCAACACGGAATGGATTTGAACTTCAGAATTAGCTGTTTCACCAAAAATCAAACAGGACGCCCTGTCTGCGGACTTTCACAGGAAAGTCCGGGGTGTATCTGAAAAGCCCTCAACGCTGTTGCATTCGTCTGTAAAAAGCAGCGTCTGATATGCCAGCCGTCCCTGCAATACGAGCCTGAACCCCTGCAATACGAAATCGCGGCGGATTCGCGTCTGGTTTCCGTCGTTTTCAGCACTTTTGACTTTCAGAATCCATCCGGGGCGGCGAGGCTGTGCCGCAAATGGATGCCAGATACCGCGATCCCGCAGTCAGGCTTCCAGCAATGACGCCAGACTTTCGGAGATATCGCCGTTGATACAAATGCCTGCCCGGTGGCGACGACGGTGGAGCTGATAGGAAGCAAATGGAAGCTGCTGATTATGCGCAATCTCCTTGTGCGTCCGTGGCGGTTCAATGAGCTGCGCAGGGATTTGGAGGGCATCAGCCAGAAGGTGCTGACAGACAGCCTGCGCTCTATGGAGGAGAACGGAATCATCACGCGCACAGTGTATCCGGAGGTGCCGCCCAGAGTGGAATATGCCCTCAGTGAACTGGGGGAGTCCATGCGGCCGATCATGGACGCAATGGAGCAGTGGGGAACGGCCTACAAAGCAAGCCGGGCAAACGGCTGAGACAGGAACATAAATTTTCCTTCAGAGAAACCGCAAACAGCGTATTTTATCATGCAGAACTTATGAAAAATTCACCGTGTCACCCGCTGTCACAGGCGCATAGACTGTGATAAGGCGTTGCCTCAGAAGGGGGTAATACAGATGGGTATTACAAATTCCAATAAGATAATCGATGTGGACAGCATCGCCTGCGATGGATCGTTAAAGGTCACACTGGCGCTTACGGCTGCTCCCGACATCGTTTCCAACCCCACAGATATCGCCCTGGTGCTCGACTGCTCCGGCAGTATGAGAGGGGTGCCGCTGGCCAGCATGAAGGCCGGGGCGAAAACGTTCATCGACATTATTTTCGCCACCTGCCGCGATGTGCTGGTGAAGTGCATCAAGTTTGTTGTCCCTGAGGATCTGGACGTATCCGGCGGTTCCGCACGGAGACTGTGCAATCCCCGCAATTTTAAAGCCAGATTTATTGCCCACAATATTGACACCGACTTCCGCTGCTGCGAAGCTGTTGTCACGATGTAGCAAAGGGAACTCTCTCATCAGGCCACCGCCCTCCGGCGGTGGCTACATAGCTTTTGGGATGACGGAAAAGCGTATCTTTTTGCCTGTTTATTCCTGCTTGTATAAAATTTCACTTTTTATCCATATTTTAGTCATAACAAACTAGTAGAATAAAATAGGGGTCAAGCCTCATTTTTTCGGCAGGCGGCGGTGGAAAAATTACGGAATTGTTTCTTTACAGGGGCCGGAAAACAGCGTAAAATAAAGTCAATAAAATTCTTGAGAAAGCAGGAGGAACAAAATGGGAAAAATAAAAAGATGGATCAGCGCAGCGATTTCCCTTGTTATGGTGTTCACCTTTACAGTGGCGCCAGTGTCCGCAGCGGAGAATACCGCGTCCTCCGGCGTCATTACGGAGTATCATTCGGAAATCAGCAGTTATGGCTATTCCAATATTATGCTCACGGAAAATGCGGCCCAGGCCCGGGACGCCCTTGCGTCGGCTATGCTTGCCGGAGAGGAATATGTGGATGTGAGCGCATACGATCTGACGGTCCCGCAGCTGAAAACGCTTTTCAATATCGTGATCCCGTCTGATTATCCGCAGGCAATGGAAACAGATACTTATACATACGCCATGAACCGGGTGACCGAGCGCGTCATGTATGTCCGTTTTACATACGACGGGACGCAGGAAGAAATTCTTGCCCACGGACGGATGGTGGATGAGATTGTAAACGCGTTGGTGGCGCGTATCGATATGACGATGTCCGATTTGCAGAAGGTGAAGCTGGTGCATGATTACCTCGTGCAGACGGTCGCCTATGACGAGGAAGCCCTCAACGAGGAAACATCTTCCCGGATAAGCTTTTCCCCGTACGGCGCGCTGGTAGAGGGCAAGGCGGTGTGTCAGGGCTATGCGCTGGCGTTCCAGCTGTTCATGAACCGCCTGAATATCAACAGCATTTTCGTCTCAAGCGAGGCGATGAACCACGCCTGGAATATGGTGCAGATCGACGGGCAGTGGTACCATGTGGACGCAACCTGGGACGATCCGGTTCCGGATGTGCCGGGCAGGATCTACTATAACGCCTTTATGGTCAGCGACGCCCGCATCCGCGATGCTGAAAACCGCCACTACCGCTGGGATACCACTGCGCCCCTCGCCTCCAACCGCCAGTACGACAGCTTTGACTGGTCCGTGATGGAAACGTCGTTTGAAGACGATATTTCGGAGCTGAAGCTTGATACACAGACGGTTTCCGGCACGGCAGGATCGCAGTATCAGTTTATCGCCTCGATGAATTCACAGAGTATTGTGCAGACAGTGGTTTCGTCAAATCCGGAGGTCGCCACGGTAACGCTCACGAATGCAAACGATCCGCGCGGGTGGCTCTATACGGTCAATCTGGTTTCGCCCGGCGAAGCTACCATTCTTGTAACAACGCCGCAGGGCGGCCTGCAAATGATCGATATTCAGGTGCAGGAGGCTGCTGCGCTTGCCAATGCCGCATAAGATCCGGAAATTGCAAAAGGATGGAGTTCTGCCTGCCTTTAAAAAAGAAATGCAGACAGGGCGCCGTCCGGAGCGAAAGAACAGACGTTATTAAAAATGGCTCTTTGACAGCATAAGGGCCTTCCATAAAAGGAAGGCCCTGCTTTCCGAATTCCGCGGAAATCCGGTTTCCGCGGGGTTTTTATACCTCAACTGTACTAATTGAAATAATACAGATATTACAGATTTGTCATTTTTACCGCCCGCAATCATTTTTGTAAACGGATCACACCGCGTCCCCCTGCAGAATACTTCTTTTCATAAAATTATTCTGTTTGGAAAACTTTTTGGATGGTTTTTCCGTCTAATAAGGTAAGGGGTTTCGTCGGCGCGGGAGATTGATCGGATCGGCAGGGAAGAAGATCTTTTTCCAGGGCGATCACATCGTGCCAGCCGCCCAGCTTGAAGCCGGTATTCCGGTATACGCCAATCTCCTGAAAGCCCCGTGCCTTATGAAACCCAATGCTCGCGTCGTTCGGTGTAGTTACGCGGGAATACAGATGGTGGAAGCCCTGTTCCGTCAGCAGGGCGGAGATCATGTCCTCCAGACGGGAGGCGATCCCGCTGCGGTGATATCGCCTGTCGATATAAATGGAAAGCTCCGCATCCCATTGGTATGCTGCACGGGTGAACGCCGGAGACGCATACGCGTAGCCGATCGGGATCCCCTCGTCCTCACAGAGAATCCACGGGAAACGTTCCGTTACAGATTGGATCCGGCGCGCGAATTCTTCCTCTGAGGGCACGTCATATTCAAATGTGATGGACGTATTTTCCACATAGGGCGCATATATTTTTAAAAGTGCGGCTGCGTCCCCGGGATTGGCAAAACGGTAGGAAAGCTTCATAATGGACAACCCTTTCCGATTGATTTCCGGCCGTGGTGAGACCGTATTTCCAGTTTACACTTTTTTCCGCGAAAATCAACTGCTGCGGCATCGTAATTTCCGGATTTATTACAAACTCGAAATTTGCGTATTACGAAGAAAAAGAGAAAAAAATCCTGTATAATGGATTTACAGCTTAGTATGCTCTCGGGCAGAGGGCGGCGATCCGCTTGTAAAACAGAAAAGCTTTTCCCGCCGTTTCAGGGAAAGAGCTTTCTGCACCCTGCGGATATTGCCGGACGGCAGGGAGGGATCCTGCCCGGGTCAGGGATTGGGGACGGGATCCCCAGGGAAAGAGAAAGGGGAGATGGGATGAGCCTTGTTGAAGTCAAAAACGTCAGAAAGGTTTATCGCGTGGGAAAAGAGAAGATTGTGGCGCTGAATCATGTCACACTGAGCATAGAGCAGGGGGAGATCTGCTGTATTTTGGGAACCTCCGGTTCCGGAAAATCCACCCTGCTGAACGTGATGGCCGGACTGGAACGCCCCACGAAAGGCGATATCCTGATTGGGGGAGTCAATATTGCGAAGCTTTCTGAAAAGCAGCTGGCGCTGTTCCGCCAGAAAAACGTAGGCTTCGTGTTCCAGTCGTATAACCTGATGCCCACGCAGACTGCGATTGAAAACGTCGCAATGCCGCTGATGTTCCGCGGCGTCTCCAAAAAAATCCGGACAAAGGAAGCTATCAAGATGCTCAAGGCTGTGCAGCTCCAGAAGCGGATGCACCACAAGCCCACCCAGATGTCCGGCGGACAGCAGCAGCGTGTCGGGATTGCCCGTGCGTTCGTCGCAAAGCCCAAGATCGTCTTTGCCGACGAGCCGACCGGGAACCTCGATACCCACACCACAAAGGATGTTATGGAAATCATGGTGAAGATGGCCCGCAAATACCACGAAACCCTGATTATCGTAACGCACGATCCGGAAATTGCGGAATATGCGGACCGGATCGTCACCCTGATTGACGGCGATGTGCGCAGCGATCAGAAAAATATATCCATCCTCCCCGCGGAAGGGGAGGAACCCCCGCAGCCGCAGCAGTCAGAGCAGCCGCAGCGGGAACCCACGTCAGAAGCAGGAGGGAATAAAACATGATCAAGAGAGGGAAACACGGGATTATAAAATTATTGTCGCTTTGTCTCACCATAGCCGTTTTATGCACAATGATTCCATCATTTATGGCGTCGGCGGTAACGATTTCAAATACCCCTATGGTGAAAGAATACAGTTTATCCCCCACAAACGTGGTTGGAGCGATGAACTTTTCTATGGACGTTACATTTGAACATTATATTGAAACCGATAGAAAGGAATTTGATGTAACAGTTGTGGCATTACCAACAAAAAAGAAAGAGAGCGATACAGAACGCAAAAAAAATACTAATACGCAAAACATTACTGTGGATGATGATTTAAACAAATTTAAGGCGTATGCAACGACGGATTCCGAGGATGCGGAAACCTATAAAAAGTTTCAATATAACGTATATATTCCAGAGGATGTTCTGGAATATTCCGGTTCTGGAACAGCAAAAATTACATTTGAAATTACATATGAAGGTGTAGAGGGATATTCCAAACCTATGTATGTTACCAAAACCATTCCCGAGTGCGTAAAAAAGGAAAGCACCAGCAGCAACGATGACGACGAGGACGAACCGATCGATCCGATCGGCACAGTGTTCGTTGTGCCGCAGGATGCCGAAATGCCTCAGATTCAGGCGGGAACAACGGCGCAGGTCAATATTCCCATCAAGTGCAGCCTGATGTTTGGCGGAGTGGGATCCACACAGATCAGCGTTGGGGCTTTGCCGGAGGGACTGTCGTTCGCATCTCCCGGCGCGACCTATCAGATGATTTTCAATAACAATGAGCCGCAGATGCTTGCCCTGAATCTGACGGCCGAAAAGAATCTCAAGGACGGCGTTTATGGAATCCCGCTCAAAATCAGCTACAAATATGACAACTCCGTCAATGTTTCCGTCAAGACCGATGAAGTGACGGCGTATATCCGTGTGCTGGAGGCCGACGGATCCCAGGAGGGCAACGGCAAGCTGCTGATCGATTCCTATAAGCTTGACCGCCCGCAGATCAAGGAAGGCGAGAGCTTCCAGCTTTCCGTCACAATCGTGAACCGCGACGATTCCGCTTATAACAACGTCACAGTTTCTCTGGAAGGGCTTTCCACACAGAGCCTCACCACCGACGGGATGCTCAATATGCAGACAATCCCCACTATCAAGGAAGGCGAAAGCCAGACGGTCACTTTCAAGCTGCGTGCCAACGACAGCATGGAAACAGGCTCCTACGAAATCGGTGTAAATGTGGCGGCGGATGGCTCGGAATCCACGTCGGAGGGAACGTCATCGGCACAGAGCATCAGCGCCAAAATCTTTGTCCCGATACAGGGCACGAAAGCGTCCGAGGACGATAAATCGAACGCCAGCAAGCCGCAGATCATCATTGAAAGCTACGATTACGGCGGAATGTCAGTGGTGGGCGGTCAGGAGTTCACTTTGAAAATGACCTTCCGCAACACCAGCCGCGAAACCGCTATCGAAAACATGAAGATGACGGTCGGCAATCCCGCGTCGGAAAGCGATACCGATGTGGCTGCCTTCACTCCGGCCAAATCCTCCAATACATTCTTCATCGAGCGGATAGGTCCCGGCGAAACATTCAGCCGCGAGATTGCGCTGTATCCCAAAGCCGACGCGTCGCCGAAATCGTACGGCGTGCGCATCAGCTATAAATATGAAGCAGTGCTCAACAACGCACGTCAGGAGCTCAGCGACGAGGAGACTATCTCCATCCCGCTGACGCAGCCGGACCGCTTTGAGGTTTCCGACGTGGTTCTCAGCGGCCCTGTTTATATGGGCGATTCCGCGTCACTGAGTATCTCGTATGTCAATATGGGAAAGAGCTCTGTGTATAATCTCTCCGTCAAGCTGGAGGGGGAGAACTTCACAAGCGGCGATATGGATACCTATATCGGCAATGTCGAATCCGGAAACAGCGATTCCTTTGATACCACGCTCAATCCCGAGGCCCCCGGCACCATCACCGGAAAGGCGATCTTCACCTATGAGGGGCCGGACGGCAACGCCAAGAGTGTGGAAAAGGAATTTTCCTGTGAGGTTATGGAAATGCCCACCTATGACGATCCTGGGACGGATATGCCTGTGGAGCCGCTTCCGGAGGAATCGGGCGGTCTGCCCGGCTGGGCAAAATGGGCGATCGGCGGAGGCTGCGCGGTCCTGCTGGTTGCAGCGGTTATCGTGATCCGGAAGATCCGCAAAAAGCGGCAGGCTATGCTGGATCTGGAGGATGACGACGAGGGGGTCTGATCCATGAAGTTTACTGACATGATCCTCATGAGTCTGGGAAACCTGTTCAAGCGTAAGGTGCGCACAATGCTGACCGTTACGGGCGTAATTATCGGTACGTGCGCGATCGTGGTGATGGTTTCGCTCGGCCTGGGCATCAAGCAGAGCATGGATACCATGCTCGAGGGCATGGGCGATTTGACCGTGATCAACGTCAACAACTACGGAACGAATCAGGGGACAGACTCAGATCCTCTTGACGATGCAATGATTGAAAAATTCAAAGAGATTGAGCACGTTGCCGCAGTTACGCCTGTTCAATATTCTTATGGGAATTTCAAAATCACCAGCGGCAAATATGAATATAACGGGCAGATCACCGGCGTGAATTTTGAAGCACTGGAATCACTGGGCTATCAGGTGACGGAGGGGCAGCTCCCCTCCGGAACGGATACCCCTTCCTATACGCTGCTGTTTGGCGCGACTGCCGCCTACGATTTTTACAATCCCAAGAAACGCAACGGCTGGATCAGCATGATGCCGGACGCGAACGGGAACCTCCCGGATCCCTATGTAAACCCGATGGAGGATAAGCTGGAGATCGAAGTGCAGGTGAACGGAGATACCAATAAAAAGGTCAAGCCTGTAAAAGCAACGTGCATCGGCATCATGGCCGAGGACTGGAGCAAAAACCCTTCGCCCTACGGCGTTTTTATGGATATCAAGGATGTAAAGGCTCTGCAGAAGGAATATAACAAGGCAAATAACGTGAAGGAGGATCCCTCTAAAAAGGAATCCTATACGCAGGTAATTGTAAAAACGGATGATATGTCCTCGGTTGCAGCAGTAGAGGAGGTCATCCAGTCCTACGGCTTTAATACGAGCAGCATGGAATCGATCCGCAAGCCGCTTGAGGAGCAGTCGCGGACAATGCAGCTGTTCCTCGGAGGGATCGGCGCCGTGTCGCTTCTGGTGGCAGCGTTCGGCATCATCAACACCATGACGATGTCCATTTATGAGCGCACCAAGGAGATTGGCGTGATGAAGGTGATCGGCTGCCGGATCGGGAACATCCGTACAATGTTTCTGATGGAGGCCGCGGCGATCGGCTTTATGGGCGGCGTGATCGGCGTTATCCTGAGCGAAGGCGTGTCCTATGCCGCAAACACCTTCTCCGGAGACGGCGGCGGTCTGGGCGGTATGTTCGGAATGGGGATGGGCGGAGGCGGACAGCTTTCCATTATCCCGCCGTGGCTGATCGTGGGCGCGATCCTGTTCGCTACGCTTATCGGCCTGATCGCCGGACTGTACCCCGCGAACCGCGCCGTGCGGATCAGCGCGCTGTCTGCCATCCATCAGGAATAGGTTCTGTCCAAACGAATTTGCAACGATTGGCCGGTCTTTTCTCATCGGGATATGGCTCCAATATCCCGGAAAGCTCCGTATGTTGTCTGACAAAAGATTTGCCCCTGACAGCCGCTCTCGGAACGGGAGCGGCTGTTTTGCTATGTATTTTCAAAAGATTCGCGCGTTTTTTTTAATAATTTTGTATAGATGGTAGATTTTCTTGCCGTCGTGTGGTATGATTAAAAGGACAAAGCGCAGATTCCGCAAGTGGGGATCTTACGTCAGGGAAGCCGCTGTCCGGCGGAGGGGCGTCCCCGTTTTCAAATACGACATATCGCCGGAAGAAAGGGAGATCTATGGAAAAGGCAGAGAAGAAAAATCTCAAAATCAAGGCTTGTAAAATCAGGATGGGCGTCATTGAAGGGACTTTCCACGCGAAATCCGGACATCCCGGCGGCTCGCTTTCCGCCGCGGATCTCTATTCCTACCTCTATTTCAAGGAAATGAATATCGATCCCAGCAATCCCCATGATCCCGACAGGGACCGCTTTGTCCTCTCCAAGGGCCACTGCTGCCCCGGCCTGTACGCCGCCCTTGCGGAGCGCGGCTATTTTTCCGCGGAGGAGCTCAAGAGCCTGCGCCATCTGGGTGCGCTGCTTCAGGGCCATCCGGATATGAAGACGATCCCCGGTATTGATATGAGCTCCGGATCGCTCGGACAGGGCGTTTCCGCTGCCTGCGGGATCGCGCTCGCCGGAAAGCTCGACGGCAAGGATTACCGCGTGTATTCCATGCTCGGCGACGGCGAGATCGAAGAAGGTCAGGTTTGGGAGGCCGCGATGTTCGCAGGCCATAAGAAGCTGGATAACCTGTGCCTGATCGTGGACAACAACGGCCTGCAGATCGACGGCCCCGTCGAAGAGGTCGGCGGTCCGGAACCGATTGACGAGAAGTTCCGCGCGTTCCGGTTTGACGTACAGGTGATCGATGGGCACGATTTTGATGCCATCGAAGCCGCTTTTGAGCACGCCAAAACTGTCAAGGGCAAGCCCAGCGTCATCATTGCCAAGACCGTCAAGGGCAAGGACGTCTCCTTCATGGAGAACCAGGTTGGCTGGCACGGAACCGCCCCGAACGCGGAGCAGTATCAGACCGCGATGGAGGAGCTCAATAAGCGTCTGGCAGGATTGGAGGCAGAATAATGGCAGAGATGGTGAAAAAAGCGACAAGAGAAAGCTTCGGCGAAGCAGTATCGGAGCTTGCAAACGAATATCCCCAGGTGGTTGTGCTGGATGCTGACCTTGCGGCGGCAACGAAAACCGGCGTTTTCAAAAAGGCGCATCCTGATCGCTTTATTGACTGCGGCATCGCAGAATCCAATATGATGGGCGTGGCTGCGGGCCTCGCATCCTGCGGAAAAATCCCGTTCGCGGCGTCGTTCGCAATGTTCTCCGCGGGCCGCGCGTTCGAGCAGGTGCGCAATTCCATCGCCTATCCGCACCTGAACGTGAAGATCGTCGGCACGCACGCGGGCGTCTCCGTCGGTGAGGACGGCGCGACCCACCAGTGCAACGAGGATATCGCGCTGATGCGCTCCCTGCCCGGCATGGTGATTATCAACCCGGCTGATCATTATGAGACGAAGGCTGCTGTCCGCGCCGCCATCGAGTATGAAGGCCCGGTATATCTCCGTCTGGGACGGCTGGCGTTTGAAAGCTTCAACAATAACGACGACTACAAATTTGAGCTGGGCAAGGGCATCACGCTCCACGATGGCAACGATATCACCGTTGTTGCAACGGGCCTGATGGTGAGCGAATCGCTGAAGGCTGTCAAGTCGCTGGAGGAGCAGGGGATCCATGCCCGCCTGATCAATATCCATACCATTAAGCCGCTCGATAAGGAGCTGATCCTCAAGGCGGCCCGCGAGACCGGTAAGATCATCACGGTTGAGGAGCACAATGTGATCGGCGGCCTTGGCGACGCCGTATGCAGTGCGCTCTGTGAGGAGTGCCCGACCCCTGTGATCAAGATCGGCATGAACGATGAGTTTGGACATTCCGGTGCGGCACTTGAGCTTCTCAAGCATTACGGCCTGTGCGCGTCCAACATCGAAGCGGTTGTCAAAAAGGCAGTCCAGGGCTAATCTTCCAAAGGATTCCCTGTTGTCTGCTGTATTGAAATCATAACGGGCGTACCGTCTGTTTGAAGTATGCTCAAAGGTTTAGACAGATAAATTCAGTCAATATTGTTCGAGCAGCTGAAAGGGCTTGCTGTCTGTGAAGAGCAGACGGTAAGTCCTTCAGTTTTGCTTCAATTTAGCTGTGTTGTCATAGAGAATAGTACATTGTAAATCCGGTGCCGTGTGGAAAACAGGAATTCCCAAAGATTGGGCTTCCGATCCACACCTATACGCGCTCAAGAAGCAGCTTGGAGGTAACGGATCTGGTTCGCAGTGAGATAGATCAGATGGATCGCCTGATCCGCTTTACTGCGGAAAGCCTGGGTATCAAATAGAAAAGACGCAAAAGAAACAGGATTCCTGATAGAATCCCCCGAAGTACAGAAAAACTTCGGGGGATTTTGTTGTCCTTGGGAAAGAGCTTTCCGGATGACTGGAATTATTTTGCTAAAAAAGAATAATATTTAGGAAAAGTATGGTATAATTAGAAAAAATATACATGAATTTTCGTGAATAAAGGAGAATACAGAATGAGTTTGGCGAAGTTTCTGCCCGGTAAGTCAGATCCCGAGGGCGGAGGACTGTGGCTGCCGCTCTGGATACATCTGCGGGATACCGGCGAAATCATGCGGCTTCTCGTACAGAAATGGATACCGCAGTCGGTACGCCGGATACTGGAGACGGATCTGGGGATAGATGAAGAGCTGCTCACCGCGATCGCCTGCTTTCTGGGGATGGTACACGATCTTGGAAAAGCGGCGGCCGGTTTCCAGAAAAAAATCCTGTATCATATCCCGGAAAAGCGCGAATATCTGATGCAGCGGCTCAATTTTCCGGAGGAGGGGGAAAGAAGGGACACGCCGCACGCCAGGGCCAGCGAAGCAATTTTGCTGGAACTGGGCTGTCCGAAAGGACTGGCATCCATAGCGGGCGCACATCACGGAACGCCGCAGGAAACTGTGAGCGGCTATGGGATTGAGGATGATATAAACCAGAATTCTAAAAATTACTATGGAGGGGACGGGAAAGTCTGGCGGGATATGTGGCAGGAGCTGTTTGACGCGGCTCTGGCGCAAAGCGGATTTTCGTCAGTGGAGGAGCTGCCCATACTCACTATCCCGCAGGAGCTGCTTCTGACCGGCCTGCTCACCATGGCGGATTGGATCGCCAGCAATACCGAGTATTTTCCGCTGATCCCGGTGGAGGAGACGGGCAGCGAATCGCTGTACCCACAGCGGGTTGATGCTGCGTGGAAAGCCCTTGACCTTACCTCCCCGTGGGAGGGGCAGGATTGTATTCAGGAGGAAGATGATTTCCGGAGACAGTTCCACTTTGCGCCCAATGACATCCAGCGCGCGGTGATAGATGCAGCTTCTGAAATGGATACGCCCGGCATCCTGATTTTGGAATCCCATATGGGCTCCGGCAAAACAGAGGCGGCGCTGGCTGCTGCGGAGATTCTTTCCAGCCGTTTTCAGTCGGGCGGGCTCTATTTTGGTTTGCCCACACAGGCCACGGCCAACGGTATCTTCGGACGCCTGATGGCCTGGGCGCAGTCACAGTCACAGGAGGTGGCACATTCCATCCGCCTGGCGCACGGTATGGCGGAGCTGAATGAGGAATACAGGCAGCTGTTCTCCGGCACAGCCGTCACGGAGGAGGATAATTCCGAGGGCGGGGTGCTGGTGCATCAGTGGTTTCAGGGGAGAAAACAGTCTCTTTTAGCAGATTTTGTCATCGGAACGGTCGATCAGCTTCTGATGGCCGCGCTCAAGCAGAAGCATGTCATGTTGCGCCACCTGGGATTGGCGGGCAAGGTAGTGATTGTGGATGAATGTCACGCCTATGATACGTATATGAACCAGTATCTCGACCGTGCGCTCAGCTGGCTGGGAAGATATCAGGTGCCGGTGATCCTGTTGTCTGCAACGCTGCCGGCCAAACGCCGCACAGAATTGGTGGAAGCATATTCGGGTATTAAAACGAAGAAAGGAAGGCCGGAGGAATGGAAAACGAGCCGCGGCTATCCGCTGCTCACCTGGACTGACGGCGGAACAGTCAAACAGCGCGTAATTCCGTGCAGCACAGAGGGACGCAAGGTGCAGATAAGCTCCATCACAGAAATGGAGCTGCCCGCCTGCTTAAAAAAGGTGATGCGCAAAGGCGGCTGTGCCGGGATCATCGTCAACACGGTGAAAAAGGCGCAGCGGCTGGCGGAGGTTCTGCGGGCGGAGCTGCCCGGTTTTGAAATCGTAACGTTCCACGCGCAGTTTCTGATGCCGGATCGCGCCGAAAAGGAGCGAAGCTTGCTGAAACGTCTGGGAAAGGGATCCGGTCCAGCACAGCGCGATCGGTTGATTGTCATCGGCACGCAGGTGCTGGAACAGTCTCTTGATATCGATTTTGATTTTCTCGTGACGGAGCTCTGCCCAATGGATCTCCTGCTCCAGCGCATCGGACGGCTGCACCGCCACACCCGGTTTGAAAGGCCGGAGCCGCTGCGGGAGGCCCACTGTCTGGTTCTGGATATGCAGGACGGTACGTTTGATGAGGGCAGCGAGGCAATTTATACCAGGTGGCTTCTGTGGCGAACGAGAAAGCTGCTGCCGCAGAGCGTCACGCTGCCCGGGGATATTCCGCAGCTGGTCCAGGAAACCTACGGCTGGGAGCCGTCGGACAGCCTGGCTCCGGATGATCAGAGCGAAGCTGCCAAAGCGGATTATAGCACTCGACAGGGAACGCAAAAGGAGAAAGCCAAACATTTTTGTGTACCCAAGCCAGAAAATCATTTTCGTTATCGGAATCGGGATATACTGGACGGTTGGTTCCAAAATGCGGCTGGCATAAATGATTCCAACGCGCAGGCAGCGGTGCGTGACGGCGATCCGTCCATAGATGTGCTTGTGATGATACGCTGGCCTGATGGGAGCATCCATTTTCTGCCGTGGCAGGAGGGGGGACAGGTGATTGATGCCAACCGTACGCCCTCTCAGGAGGAAAGCGTGAAAATTGCGCGCCAAAGGCTGAGACTGCCGGGGTATTTCAGCCGTAGGTGGGAAATTGATAGTGTGATTGCGGAGCTTGAGGAACAAAACCGTAAATATCTTTCACAATGGCAGCTTTCCCCCATACTCAAAGGGGAATTGATCCTGTTGCTGGACAAAGCACTTACAGCGCATCTGGCGGATATGGTGCTTCGGTATGATCGTGAGAATGGATTGACCTATTGGAAGGAGGAGACTGATGAGGGAAAAGGAATTTAATCTGCTGGATGAACCATGGATCCGGGTCCTGCTGCCGGATTGTACGGTACGGGAGGTTTCCCTGCCGGACGCCCTGCTGCACGCGCAGGAGTACACAGATTTGGCAGGAGAGATGCCGGTTCAGGATACAGCTGTCCTGCGGCTTTTGCTGGCCGTTCTGCACAGCGTTTTTGGAGAACAGGTATCGGAAGATGAGACAGACTCTACTGACGATGCGTTGGATCTCTGGGAGAACTTATGGACAGAGAAGCGTTTCCCGGAGAAGCCCTTTCGCGACTATTTTGCCAAATGGCATGAACGGTTTTGGCTGTTCCATCCGGAACGCCCGTTCTGGCAGGTGCCGCAGGCGAAAAGCGGCACGGAATATACTGCGGCCAAGCTGAACGGGGAGCTGTTGGAGAGCAGCAATAAAACGAGGCTTTTTACAACCTTTTCCGGGACAGGAAAAACCGAAATGACGTATTCGCAGGCGGCGCGGTGGCTTCTATATATCAATGGCTATGACGATACGTCAGCGAAGCCAAAGAGCAAGACGGACGAGGGGGAAAAGCTGCCGTCGCCGGGAGCAGGATGGCTGGGAAAGCTGGGACTGATCCAGGTGCAGGGGAAGAACCTGTTTGAAACGCTGATGCTCAATTTTATTCTTTTGAAAGACGGCAAGGAGCTTTGGGAGGCGCCAAAGCCCTGCTGGGAGCTGGACGTGCCGCACTCCGCCGAGCGCACAGAAATCGCTCTGCCGAATAATCAGGCGGAACTGCTGACCTTACAGTCCCGGCGTCTGCTTTTACAAAGGGACGGGGATAAGGTGACGGGATACACGCTGCTGGGCGGCGACTTTTTTGAGAAAGTGGATGCGTTCAGCGAACAGATGACAGTCTGGCGCGAAATACCGGCAAAAAAGAATTCGCCAATCCACCATCAGCCGAAGCGCCACGATCCAGCACGGCAGTTCTGGAGGGAGTTCCCGACGGTATTTTTCCGGCAGCCCAATTTGCAGCTGCCTGGCGTTGTGTACTGGATTGCTGAGCTGCAAAATACTTCCATTCTGGATAGAAAATCCATCATCCATTTCCGGATTACCGGTATGGAATATGGGGACAAGGATTTCTTTGTGACGGATGCGTTCAGCGACAGCATTTCGTTCCATATGGGGCTGCTGGATCGGATGGCAGACAAATGGCAGAGAAACATTACGATAGAAATTGACTGCTGTGAGAAGCTTGCCGATCAGGTTGGATTTTTGGCAAAGAATCTCGCGCTTGCTTCCGGAGGGAACGGTGAGGCGGAATCGAAAAAGGCGAAGGAGCAGTTTTATTTTCAGCTCGATCAGCCGTTCCGGGAATGGCTCTATAAGCTCGATCCCGACTGGGATGACGAGGAGAGTGAGGAAAGCCTCAAAGACTGGCAGAATCAGGCAAAGAAGATCGCCCGCCGTCTGGGAGAGCAGATGGTCCTTGAAGCGGGAGCGACGGCCTTTGTCGGACGCACTGTAGAGGTGAAGAAAAAGAACGGGAAAAAGGATGAAAAGGAAAAACGGTACTATTGTGCGCCAAAGGCTTACAACAGCTTTTTATACTGGGTAAACGCAATTTACGGGAAAGGGGAGACAAAACATGCCAGCTCAAACGGTTCAGGAACAGGTAAAAAACCAGGTCCGGCAGAAAATTAAGCAGCTGCAGGATCTGCCGGAGCATCCGAGGAAAGCGGCGCTGGCAAACCTGCGGCGCGGCGTGGGGCGCGTCCCGGGGGATTTGCCGGAGCTGTGGGGAAGCTTTCTGCTCGGAATGCCGCAGGAGCTGCAAAGCACCAGCGGGGAGCCGACAAGGGCGGAATGGTCGATTTATCTTGCCCTGACGCTCTATGCCATGCACCAGCAGGGAAACGAGCTGCCGGAAAAAAGCATGAACAAGGAAGGCGTGAAGTTTGGCAGCGCCGTCCACCGTCTGGTGGATCCTGAGGATCAGCCGGAGAAAAACGGTGTTTTCCGGCGGTTCAACGCGCTGGCTACTGCCAGCAGTATACGGGAGGTTTCCCAGCATCTGCGCGGGATGATCCAGCTTCTGCGCGCTAACGATATTCCGCTGGACTATCCGCAGCTGGCGGCGGATCTGTATAACCTGCAGTTCCCCGATTCGTCAGCCCGTGTGCGCCTGCGCTGGGGACAGGAGTATTATTCCCATGCCGCATCGGAAAAAGAATCTTCTGAAGAATAATTTTTCTCGTTGAGAGGAAAGAGAGTAAAAAATCCGGCCCGAAATGCAGATTTCATCCGGACCGGTCTGAAAAGGAAGGAGAAACCATTATGGATAAGAAACGCCTGTATATTGATTTTCACGTTTTGCAGACTGTACCGCCCAGCTGCGTCAACCGCGACGATACCGGCAGCCCCAAGACGGCGGTGTATGGAGGTACTACCCGTGCGCGCGTCTCCTCACAGGCGTGGAAGCGCGCTGTGCGGATTCTGTTCCGGGAGGGCTTGCTGGATCCGGAGCAGATCGGGGAGCGGACGAAGAAAGTTGTCGGTATGGTGGAACAGGAAATCAAAACCCTTGCACCGGAACAGGACGCTCCTAAGCTGGCGAAAAAGGCGGTGGAGAACGCTGGACTGAAAATTGCCAAGGGGGATAATCTGGACACCCTGTTCTTCATGAGCTGGACACAGGCGCGGGCGCTGGCAGATCTGATTGTCAACGACTGTAAGGATAAATCACAGTATAAGGAAGCGATCAAGCTTGCTCCGGCGGCAGATATGGTACTGTTTGGGCGCATGGTAGCGAGCGATCCTTCCCTGAATTATGACGCGGCGGCGCAGGTGGCGCACGCGATTTCCACCCATGCCGTGCAGACCGAATATGATTACTTCACAGCAGTGGATGACTGTGCGCCGGAGGATACTTCGGGTGCGGGACATCTCGGCACTATCGAGTTCAATTCCTCCACCCTCTACCGGTACGCGACGGTCAATGCAATGGAACTGGCGAACCATCTGGACGCACAGGGGACGGCTGCCGTTGTCCGTGCGTTTGCGGAAGCTTTCATCTGCTCCATGCCCACCGGCAAACAGAACTCGTTCGCAAACCGCACCCTGCCGGATGCCGTTTACGTTACTGTCCGGTGCGATCAGCCGGTAAATCTCTGCGGCGCTTTCGAGAAAGCGGTTCCTGCTTCCCCGAATGGCTTTGCGGAGCCATCGAAACAGAAATTGACCGATTACGCGAAGCAGGTCTATCAGTATTATACAGGGGCGCCTCAGGATGCCTTTACCGTGGGAATGGGGCTGGAAAGCCTGGCTCCTGCTATGCCGCTGAATGATATGCTGGACGCGTTGGAGACAGCGGTGCGCCGCCATATGGATGGAAACGGGGTGGAATAATGGCCACATTGTTGCTGCGTCTGGCCGCGCCGCTGCAGTCCTGGGGGATGGACTCAAAATTTGAAACACGCAAGACGAACAGAGAACCAACCAAAAGCGGGATTATTGGTTTATTGTCGGCGGCTCTTGGCCTGCGCCGGGATGAAACGGAGAAAATAGAGAAGCTGAACCAGCTGCGTTTTGCCGTGAGGGTGGATCGGGAAGGAAGCCTGCTGATAGATTACCACACAGCAGGCAACTCTCTCCCGTGGAAAAGCTCCAAACAGACCTATGTGACCCAGCGGCATTATCTCTGCGACGCCGTTTTCCTGGTGGGGCTGGAGAGCGACGATTCTGCGTGGCTGGAACAGCTTGAGGAAGCACTGCGCCATCCGGCTTTTCCGCTGTTTCTGGGACGGCGCTCGTGCCCGCCGACACAGCCTCTCTGCCTTGGAATCTGTCCTCTTGACCTGCTCGAAGCACTGCGGCATGAGCCGCCGCTCGTGCCGGATCAGAACCGAACCGAGCCGCGTACTTTCCGTATTTGTACGGATGCGGAGCCGGGAAACGCGGAGAGTGTTCCCGTACGCGATCTGCCGATCTCGTTCAGCCCGATCCACCGGCAGTATGGCTACCGCGCGGTGCAGGAAATTGTAATGACGGAACCATCTGTACTGCCCGGCGAAACCACACATGATCCGTTTACAGAATTGGGGTGACAGAATGTACTTGTCCAGAGTAGAATTGGATATAACCCGCCGCACCACCATGCAGGCGCTTGCCGCTCCGCAAAAGCTGCATGGAGCGGTGGAATCCTCCTTTCCCGGAGAACGCAAGCGGCGGCTGTGGAGGCTGGATCGTCTGGGAGGAAAATTATATCTGCTGGTTCTCAGCGAGGATCAGCCGGATTTGACAGAGCTTGTCAGGCAGTTCGGCAGACAGGAAGCTGCACCGGAGATCCAGGATTACACACCGCTGCTGAAACGGATTTCACCTGGCAGCGTATGGCGGTTCCGGCTGACAGCAAATCCTACCAAGAGCTGCCCGGGAAAAAAAGATTCGGATATCCGCGGCACAGTAAAGGCACACTGCTCGGTGGAATTTCAGAAGCAGTGGCTTTTGGATCGCGCGCCAAAGCACGGATTTGCGCTTTTACCGGACAAGTTTACCGTTACGGAATCCAAGTGGCTTCATTTTTCCAAGGGCAGAGACGGCGGACGTCCGGTGACGATTCTGTCCGTAACCTATGAGGGGATCTTGCAGATCACGGATGAACAGCAATTCTGTCAGCTGCTGAAAAATGGAATTGGCCGCGGGAAAGCCTACGGCCTGGGATTGATGACGGTTATGCGCCAATCTGATTTAAGCAGATAGGATGCTGGGTGATTTTTCCGGTTTCACATCTTTGCATAGATAATCACGATGATAACATGGCAGAGAAAAGTAGGATTCTGTAACCAACGATTTTATTTCCGTTGCGATATCTTGGGAGTTCTTGGGGATCGAAAAATTTGCAAATTCTGATTTTGCCCGATACAAACTAAATAAATTGCAGTTAGTTGGACATCGGAAAGTGGCTTAAAATCGGTGTTTTTTTAGTCTTTTCCCCGCACCTGCGGGGGTGATCCTAACGTGAGCACCCTCTCTCGCGCGGATATGTGCTTTTCCCCGCACCTGCGGGGGTGATCCCATCCCGACGCACGTACCCGGTACTAGTAAGGGCTTTTCCCCGCACCTGCGGGGGTGATCCGCCGTGTGAAGCTTTTAAGCATATGCGTCAAACCTTTTCCCCGCACCTGCGGGGGTGATCCCGCGTCAAGCCTGTCCATCTTCAAAGCCCGCAGCTTTTCCCCGCACCTGCGGGGGTGATCCCCCGAACCCTTGACGGCCCATCCCACCCACACTCTTTTCCCCGCACCTGCGGGGGTGATCCTCCAGCCGAAAGACCCGAACTTTTAATTTCAGTCTTTTCCCCGCACCTGCGGGGGTGATCCTCCCAGAGGATAAGGCCCGGATCGGGGTATCGACTTTTCCCCGCACCTGCGGGGGTGATCCCCATGTTCATGTAAAGTATCAAGAGACTGACGGCTTTTCCCCGCACCTGCGGGGGTGATCCTTAAAGTTGGTGACACGATGGAAGATGGAGATTCTTTTCCCCGCACCTGCGGGGGTGATCCTAAAACGCCCAAATTCATCAGCGTTCTGGAAAGCTTTTCCCCGCACCTGCGGGGGTGATCCCAAATACGCGAGTATATGGAGGAGGGTTTCTTCCTTTTCCCCGCACCTGCGGGGGTGATCCCAAACGCATGAACTCTACCGCTCAGCCCGATACCTTTTCCCCGCACCTGCGGGGGTGATCCCGGAACCCCCAGCACCTTACACACGTCCTCAATCTTTTCCCCGCACCTGCGGGGGTGATCCTGAGCGCCTCAATTTCCGCCGTCAGTTGTGCATACTTTTCCCCGCACCTGCGGGGGTGATCCGATGCTGGATGATGTGCAGGAAGTGAAAGAGCACTTTTCCCCGCACCTGCGGGGGTGATCCCTCTTACTGCAACAAGTGTGTATCAGCCGGAGACTTTTCCCCGCACCTGCGGGGGTGATCCCAAATTCAAAATCTAAATCATTTGATAAAGACACTTTTCCCCGCACCTGCGGGGGTGATCCTCATACGCAGCTTTCGCATCAAAATCTGCTTTCCTTTTCCCCGCACCTGCGGGGGTGATCCCTCCGGTGACGGCTACCCACAAGGCTACGGGAGCTTTTCCCCGCACCTGCGGGGGTGATCCTTCAGAAGATGTGTTTGCAACAGATAGAAGAAACTTTTCCCCGCACCTGCGGGGGTGATCCCAATTATGGATGTGACATACCCGATTAAACAAACTTTTCCCCGCACCTGCGGGGGTGATCCTTTGGCTCCTGTCAAACTGTCATGAAATTCACACTTTTCCCCGCACCTGCGGGGGTGATCCTCTTCCCAGCCTGCGCTATCAGGCGGTCGAGAACTTTTCCCCGCACCTGCGGGGGTGATCCGTGGGTGTAACATTGATAGAATCAGGTGTGTCACTTTTCCCCGCACCTGCGGGGGTGATCCCCGCCCCGAGCGAGTTGGTGTTTTGTTTTCTGGCTTTTCCCCGCACCTGCGGGGGTGATCCTCGGCGAGTAGTTCACGTCCAGAGCCTGCTTCCACTTTTCCCCGCACCTGCGGGGGTGATCCCAGCAAAATTTGAAAACTTCGTTTTGAATCATCCTTTTCCCCGCACCTGCGGGGGTGATCCCGTCGTTCCTCCTCTATCATCCGGTTCCACGCGCTTTTCCCCGCACCTGCGGGGGTGATCCTACGGCAGACTTTGTGTGCCGGTATTTTGTCAACTTTTCCCCGCACCTGCGGGGGTGATCCGCAAAACGGAAACAAACGTGAAGCAAAGCACAACTTTTCCCCGCACCTGCGGGGGTGATCCCTGATATGTCAAAAATTCAATGTATCGTATGATCTTTTCCCCGCACCTGCGGGGGTGATCCTTTTAAGAGCACGAGCCATCACCTTTTCGGGGCCTTTTCCCCGCACCTGCGGGGGTGATCCTAGGAACGTAGACGGATGCAGAGGTTAAAACATCTTTTCCCCGCACCTGCGGGGGTGATCCTAAATCAAGACAATTGGTATTTCTATTTTTGGACTTTTCCCCGCACCTGCGGGGGTGATCCCTGTTATTCATGCTTTTTCTGTGAAAAAAGGGCCTTTTCCCCGCACCTGCGGGGGTGATCCCCTCGCGGCTTGCGTCACGATAGCGCCTTAGATACTTTTCCCCGCACCTGCGGGGGTGATCCGTTTTCTGTGGTATCATATAGCCGTAACATAAGCTTTTCCCCGCACCTGCGGGGGTGATCCCAGTCCACAAAGAGCTTGAGAAACATTCTGTCACTTTTCCCCGCACCTGCGGGGGTGATCCTAGTTGCCTAAGTATCAAGACAAGGATCCCTCTCTTTTCCCCGCACCTGCGGGGGTGATCCCCTCCTGTTTTGCGCAAGTGCGGGTACTCTCATCTTTTCCCCGCACCTGCGGGGGTGATCCTCCGGTTCTAAAAATGCGCGATATGCCGAAGGGCTTTTCCCCGCACCTGCGGGGGTGATCCCGAGCTGGAAAGCCCGGAGGACATGAGCATAGCCTTTTCCCCGCACCTGCGGGGGTGATCCGGGGTCGTATTTTTTCGACTGTTGAGAAAGCTCCTTTTCCCCGCACCTGCGGGGGTGATCCTATGGATATATGATGCGCGCCGCCGTATATGGACTTTTCCCCGCACCCGCGGGGGTGATCCGGTTTCTGCCTCTGATACCACGCGCTGCTTTTTCTTTTCCCCGCACTCGCGGGGGTGATCCCTGTCAGTGTCAAGAAGCACGGTACCAGTCCCGCTTTTCCCCGCACCTGCGGGGGTGATCCTTTGGGTTTTTGAGGGGCGGACGGACTACCGCCCTTTTCCCCGCACCTGCGGGGGTGATCCTTCAGGCGACGCCTATCCGCAACGGCGTATCCCCTTTTCCCCGCACCCGCGGGGGTGATCCTAGCACCGCTCAAGCAGCACAGCAAACAGCAAACTTTCCCCCGCACCTGCGGGGGAATCTATGATAGTTTTAGGTGCCGGTGATGTATGCGTTTTTCCGATAGTCTCCAAACTAACAAAAGATTCTTTTTCATGTTTTAGCTTTGCTTGATATTCATTCAGGGCCCAGAGACATCAGACGAAGAAAGACTACTCTGGGAAGAATGTTGAAAAATAGCGAACTCGCTGATTGCGTTCAAGATATTCTTTTCATATCAAGTTTCATCAAGGGGCTTGTTGCTTATTTTTCTAATTTAGAAAAATAAGAGGCCGATTTGGTGTAAAATAATAAGAACAGCCGCAGGATCACATGTTTGTTTTTCTGCATGTGAATGTTGTCAAACTGATCCCATAGGGATTTCAGAAATCAGCGGCTGCCAAATCCAGAACCCAACGTGGAGGGAATATGGCTTCACTTTTTGAACGCAGGCTTCAGACAATAAAAGGGATCGGTCCCAAAAGGGCGGAGCTGTTTGAAAAGCTCGGCGTCCACAGTGCCGGCGAACTGCTCCGCTTTTATCCGCGCAGCTATGAGGATTGGAGTAATCCGCTTCCGATTCTGACGGTGCCGTTGGAAAGCGTCTGTGTGGTGCGTGCGACGGTGCTGCATCGCCCGGTGGAGAACCGCATACGCAAGGGTATGACCTTATATAAGGTGAAAGTTACCGACGGTGTTTCCGACCTCTCCCTGACATATTTTAATAATCCGTATGTGCAGAATCTGCTTGAGGAAGGAAAAGAGTATTTGTTTCGCGGCAAGATGTCCGGAACGTTCCTGCGGCGTGAGATGGCTGCGCCGGATTTTCTTCCGGCGGATAAAGCCGCGCCGATTCGTCCGGTATATTCGCAGACCGAGGGGCTGTCCAACAGGATGATCGCTTCTGCTGTCCGCAACACATTTGCCCTGCTGCCGGAGCAGATACGGGATCCCATTCCGGAGAATCTCCGGGAGAGTCAAGAGCTTCTCCCGCTGCGGGAGGCCCTCGAACAGATCCATTTTCCAGCATCACAGGAGCTGCTCCAAAAGGCGCGCAGGCGGCTGGTTTTTGAGGAATTCCTGGTGCTTCAGCTGGGAATGCTCGGTATGAAAGGAAGATCGCGGGAAGAAAACAGGTTCCGTCTCTCCCGGGATGACAGCGAAGCGTTTTTCGGGCTGCTCCCGTTCACGCCTACGCACGCACAGAGGCGTGCTGTGAGCGAGGCAATCGCTGATATGATGGGTCCCTATCCCATGAACCGTCTGGTACAGGGCGATGTCGGCTCCGGAAAGACAGCAGTTGCGGCAGCGTTGTGCTACTGTGCAGCGCGATCCGGAATACAGTCGGCCTTGATGGCTCCTACGGAACTGCTGGCGCAGCAGCATTATCGCTCGCTTTGCAGTTTTTTGGAGGGAACGGGGATCTCCGCCGCTCTGCTGACTGGCTCTGTGACCGCCGCAAAACGGCGCGAGATCCTGGAAAATTTGCGATCCGGAGCAACACAAGTGCTCATTGGGACACAGGCGCTGTTCAGCGATGATGTGGAGTTCAGCCGGCTGGGACTGGTTATCACAGATGAGCAGCACCGGTTCGGTGTCGCACAGCGGGCGGCGCTCGCGGCAAAGGGGGGTCATCCGCACCTGCTGGTCATGTCCGCCACGCCGATTCCGCGCACGCTGGCGCTGATGATCTATGGAGATTTGGAGATCTCTGTACTGGATGAGCTTCCGCCCGGCAGACAGAAAATTGAAACGTATGTGATTGACAGCGCAAAACGCCAGCGCGCATTCGGATATCTGCAAAAGCATATTGACCGTGGATTGCAATGCTACATCATCTGTCCGCTGATAGAGGAAAGCGGCAGTGATATGGCCAGCGTTGAGCAGTATGCCAAACGACTGCGCGAGGAATGGATGCCCCGGGCGCGTGTAGGAATTCTGCACGGACGGATGAAGCCGAAAGAAAAGGAAGCGGTGATGACTTCCTTTGCGGCAGGGGAGATTGATATTCTCGTTTCCACCACGGTAGTGGAGGTTGGGGTGGATGTGCCTAATGCGGTAATCATGCTGATCGAAAACGCGGAACGGTACGGGCTCTCCCAGCTGCACCAGCTGCGGGGACGTGTGGGCCGTGGGACAGAGAAGTCAACCTGCATCCTCGTCTCTGACGCGCAGAACGGGGATACCATGCGTCGTCTGAAAATTCTGGCCAGTTCGTCGGATGGCTTCCGGATTGCCGATGAGGATCTCAAGCTGCGCGGTCCAGGGGATTTCTTTGGGAGCCGCCAGCACGGACTCCCTGCCCTACGGATCGCGGATATGGCGGGGAATATGGATGTCCTGCGGGATGCTCAGGAGGCGGCGCGGGAAATTTTCACAGAGGATCCGCCGCTTATGCAGCCGGAACACCGTGGACTGCGCGCGGAGGTCAACCAGCTATTTTCCAAAAGCGGTGAAATTATATTCAATTAGAATGGATTGTTTTCCGCGGCAGCGATATCAGAAATGATGCTGCTATTCTGTTTGGCAAAAATCTATATGGCAATAAGTAAAGATGCAGCCGCTGCGAAAAACACAGCGGCTGCATCTTTTAGGGAAAGTGTTTAAATGAGACGCTTGCAGGCCGGATCATCAGGAAAGAATTTAAAGATAAATATGAATGGAGCTGCCCTTGAAATCCTGACAGCAGGAGAAAGGGGAGTACTGATGAGAATTGTAAGTTGGAATTGCAACGGAAAATTTCGTGCGAAATTCCAAGAAATAGCCAAACTTCACACCGGCATTTATGTGATTCAGAAATGTGAAAATCCGGATTAAGTACAATAAGGATATACTTCAAACGTAATAATTATGAAAAACTTTAACAGCAATACAATATGGGGTCGGAAACACGGTCTGCGCAATCATAGTGCAATAGCGCAGTTGTAGGGGAACTGAATGATATAAGACTTGTTTCAGCTTATCATCATATCAGCGGTGAAAAACAAAGACAGGAATCGCAGAATACATTCTATCTTTACCGACATAAAGACAAAGGCTCCATATTGAATATTGTTTTACAAATGCAGGCAATATTAAGAATTTCCAAATCCATCCTTTGAACAGCGGGGCAAATAAGCCGCTCATGTTCCGATTGTGCTGGAGACATCCTTTTGATAAGGCAGAGAAGCATAGCGCGGAATAAAAATGCTTTTTATTTAGACCACTGAAAATTTTCTTTCCCCGCACCCATTTCAAAGTGATACTTGATAATGCCTAAATCCACCTTGGAATAGAAGCCGCCCAGAGATTTTGCTGTGACGTTATTGCCAAGGAGAGAAATCAAAAATTTCTGCTGATTCATCGCTGTAGGAGCCAGCATGGCTGCTTCCATGCCTTTGCGGAACCATTCCGGCATGGCGCCTTCTGTATGACAGAGCGCATCCATAGATTTGCTCTTGTGCGCCGTTCCCTGCGTGGCGCCATAGCCCAGGGACAGCACACATACCAGCTTCTCCCCGGACGCAATGGTACAGCGGCTTTTGGCGGCGTTTTTTCCGAAAGTCATGGCTACCCAACAGGTATTAAGCCCCAGACGCTGAGCCAGCAAAACGAGACGTTCCCCGTAGTAGCCCAGCTTTTCATCTAAATCAGATCCCTTTTTGCCAATAAGAGCGATATAATTCCGCACACCGGAGAATTTGCCATAGTGAGCCATGAAGCTGTCAAAAGCTTTTGGTTCATCGACTGCCATCTGAATATGCAGTCCGCTCTCTTTGTTGCAGGCGTCAATCTCTTTCTGCATAGCAGAAATGACTTCCGCTCCCAGCGGTGTGTCTTTGTAGCTGCGCACGGAATGACGGGCCTGCATTGCTTCCGCAACTGTCATAGTAATCATCCTTTCATTCTTCCAGACGGGGATAATGGGCCTGTGAGGCATCCTGTGCCACCTGATATACATGATCTATCAGCGCCTTGATCTCGCCCCATTTTTCTAAATTAGCATCTACATAGTAATAATTCATGGTGCCTTGATGATGCACATTGACCAGCCCGGCGTCCTTCAGGATGCGCAGATGATGAGATACAGCCGGACGGGAAAGATGGGTGCGCCTGGTGATTTCAGGTACGCGCATCCCGATAGTTTCATGCTCCAGCAAGGCGATAAAGATCTGCTGGCGGGTTTCATCACCCAGCGCGGCAAAGAAGCTTTGCAGTGCCTTGAATTCTTCCGCCAGGGACTGACGCTGTGCTCTGCACTTGTCCATATATCCTCCTTTGAGGGACATAGTTAGTATGTCCAATGGTTTAAACATTTGAACTATTATAGCACAGATTTTCCTTTTTGACATATTGGGAAAGAAAATCGAGACGTTTTTTGTCTGGAAAAGCTCCGGTTAGAATTATCCCCCCGGCCAGACCGGGGGGATGTAGGCTATTTTTTATCAAATGAGGGATTGAAAGCATAAAAGTTTTTGGAATCCAGCT
>DVHF01000079.1 GCA_018712265.1 Candidatus Gallacutalibacter pullicola | reverse complement strand
GCCGGAATCCGTTCTGCGGCATGGCGTCCCACAGTGCGCGGGTATAGGGGTGGCGGAGCTTTCCCGACGTGAAATCGGACGCGGCGGCCTCCTCGATCGTCTCGCCCGCGTACAGCACCGCCACACGGTCCGCAACGGTGAGCGCGAGATCCAGATCGTGCGTGATGAACAGTATAGCTGCGCCGCCGTCCGCAAGCTCGCGGAAATGGCGGAGGATCCGTTCCGCCGCACGCGCGTCAAGACCGGGGGTCGGTTCATCGGCGATGATCAGCCGCGGCGATTCCAGCACCGCCGCCGAAACGAGCACACGGCGCGCCATCCCGCCGGAAAGCTCGAACGGGTACAGGGCTTCCGTCTCCCCGCCCAGGCCGTAGCGCGATAAAACCTCCCGGCACCGGCGCGCAATATCCGGGCCGCGCCGCCCTTTGCGGAGCTGCGCGCCCACTTTCATGAGCGGATCCAGATAGTTGACGCCCTGCGGCACCAGCACAATCTCACTGCCGCGCAGCCGCTCCGACCGCGCCTGATCGAGCGGTTCCCCGCAGTAGCGGATTGCGCCCTCCATCGAGGCGTTGTACGGCAGGATCCCCAAAATCCCGTGCGCCAGCAGGCTTTTCCCGGATCCGCTGGATCCCACCACGGCCACGATCTGTCCCGGCGAAATGGAAAGGGAAAGATCGTGGATCACCGTCAGCCGGCGGTGGTTCAGTCCGGATGCGTATTGCAGGAATGAAATCGACAGGTGTTCCACTTCAAGAACTGGCTGCATGAATTCCCCTCCTTTACTGATGCGCGCTGGCCGGATCCGCCAGACGGCGCAGGCAGTTTCCCGTCACGGCGAACAGCATCACCACAAGCACGAGCGACAGTCCCGGGAACACAGCCAGCCACCATTTTCCGGTGGTGAGGTAGCGCATACTTTCCGACAGGATCACCCCGATGGCAGGCTGTTCCGGCGGCAGGCCGAAGCCCAGAAAGGTGATGCTTGCTTCGTGCAGGATTGCGTGCGGGAATTGCAGAATCAGCCCTGTCAAAAACTGCGGCAGAAGGTGCGGGAAGATATGCCGCCGGGCGATCCGCAGGCGGGAAACTCCCAGCTTTTCGGCGGTGAGGACGTAGGGCGCCTGCCGCAGCTGGAGCACCTCCGATCGGATCACGCGCGCCAGCGACGGCCAATGGCTCAGCGAAACGCCGGCCACGACCCCTGCAAAGCCCTTGCCGAACGCCAGCGAAATCAGCATGACCAGCAGGATATGCGGGATTCCCATACACAGATCGATGGCCCAGGAGATCACTGCGTCGGCCTTTCTGCCGAGCGTCGCGGCGGCGATTCCAAGCAGCAGCGCCAGCACAGAGCTGACCGCCGCCGTCAGCAGCCCGATCCGGATGCTCAGCGACAGTCCCGTCAAAGTGCGCGCCAGCATATCGCGTCCCATCCAGTCCGTCCCGAACAGGAACGCGGCGGAGGGCGCTTCGTTTTTGCGGGAAAAATCGGTTTCCATCGCCTGTCCGGAGAGCAGGATCCCGGCTGTCATGACGCCCGCCAGCAGCAGTACCGACACGGCGATCAGCACGGCTGTGCTTTTCCGGCGGTTCCAATTCCCGATAATCATTTCCGCGCCGCCCCCCTTCTGATTCTGGGATCCACCGCGCCATACAGCAGATCGGCGGCAAGGTTCCCGCCGAACACCAGCGCGGCCGTCACGACGGTGATCCCCAGCAGCAGCGGCAGATCGCTGCCAAGACCGGCAGTCACGGCGGCCTGGCCCAGTCCGGGATAGGAGAGCACCTGCTCCACCAGCACCGAACCGCCGATGATCTCGCTGATGGATCCGAATTGCAGCGTGATGGCCGGGAGCGCCATATTGCGCAGTCCGTGGCGCAAAAGGATGGATCTCCCAGATTCCCCCCTGGCCCTGGCGAACAGGACGTAATCGGATTCCAGCACGTCGATCATTTTTTCCCGCGTATGCAGGGCGACGTTTGCCACGCCCGTGATACTCAGTGTAACCGCAGGCAGAATGGCGTGGCGCAGGCGGTCGGCAGCAGTCACGCTGCCGGCGTCCATCCCGATCGGCACAGACAGCCCGATCGGCAGCACGCCCAGCCACACGGCGAACACCAGCAGCAAGACGATCGCCAGCCAGAACGCCGGCGTACTGGAAATAACGAGGCAGTAGCCGCGGATGATTCTGTCGGGCCATCTTCCGCGGGTCCATCCGGCCGCGGCACCGAGCAGAATCCCCAGCACGCCGGACAACACCCACGCGGCCGTCATCAGCCACAGCGAGCTTGTCAGTCTCTGTCCGATGATCTGCGCCACAGGCTGGCGGTACAGCAGCGAGATGCCCAGATCACCGTGCAGAACGCCGCCGAGCCAGTCGAGGTACCGCTGCATGGGCGGCGTATCGACGCCCCAATAGGATTCCAGTACAGCGATCTGTTCTTCGCTCATGGAACCCAGCGCGGCCTGCCCGATATTGGTTTGCAGCGGGTCGAGCGGCGATGCGCTCATCAATAAAAAAGCTGTCAGGCTCACGCCCAGCAGCAACAGGAACATCCGCAAAAGCTTTTTCCCTGCAAATTGCAGGCGGTGCTTCATTTCTTCCACTTCCTTTCTCCCGTGACGGGGGCTGCGCGCCCCCGTGGCCCCGCGCTGGGGACGCGTCCCCAGACCCCGCTTCCGCCCAAGCGCGGAGATTATCTGTTCTCGCAGTCGAGACGGGAGATCTTTGTAAATTATTTATGATCGCTTGCCGGCAGAGAAAGGATCTTCCGCGCGGGTCGCGCGTGAGTTGGGGGAGGTTTCCCCCAACCCCCCTCTCAAGCACCGATTCTCCCCAAAAGCCTCCGTCTCGGGGGCGAGGGAGGATTACCACTTAACTGGGGCGGCGTTGGGGTCTGGGGAGCTTGCTCCCCAGCGGGGGTGCAGGGGGCGGAGCCACCTGCCGCAGGGGTTAAGGGGGGACGAGCAGTCCCCCCTTAGGCAGGGGCGCCATGCCCCTGCCAGACCCAGCGGTCGACGTTGTTGACGATAGACCAGCCGTGGCCGTGGGGATGGATTTTCTGCTCGGCGACTTGGAGACCGTCGCGCACCCAGTACAGATGACTGACGTTCACCATCCATACCCAGGGGATATCGCCCTGCTGGGTCACGCCGGTGGAACCGTCCCACTGGGCAAGCTGCCACAGCTCATAGGACTCCTCCAAATCAGGGCTTTGCAGGGCGCGGTCCATGTAGCTGTCCACTGTGGGATTGGAGTAGGGGGAATACTGCGCGGAATCCGAGCCGGGCGCGGTGTGGTAGATATTATATAATTCCATCGGCGTGTGGGCGCCCCAGCCCCATACGAGAGGATCCGACAGCGCGCGGTCGTAGGCCGTGTCCCAGCCGACACCCTCGATCGTGCAGGAGATCCCAAGCTCGCCCAGCTGGTTGGATAAATCAGCCGCCAGCGCCTGACGTACGGAATCCTCGCTCGAATATAAAATCGTCAGCTCTGCGCGCACGCCGTCCTTTTCCCGGACGCCGTCGCTGCCGGGAATCCAGCCCGCTTCATCCAGCAGGGCCGCCGCCGCTTCCGGATCGTACTCCACCTCGGATTCCGGATTGTACCACGGCATCTGATCGCAGACGCTGTACGCGGGCGTGCCGTAACCGTTGAGCACGTTGTCGATCATCTCCTGGCGATCGATCCCGATGTTGATCGCGCGGCGTACCGCCAGATCCGAGGTGACGGGATTTCCCGTGACAGGCAGATTGATCCCGCGGTTGTCTACGCTGTCGACAGACATCAGGCTGTACCCGTCCGGGGCCTGATCCGAATACGTCGCGGAGGTGTACGCCAGATCCACCTGCCCCGCCTGCACCGCCAGAAACGCCGCGTCCTCCTCCATAAACAGAATCGTGACGCGCTGCATCTGCGGTTGTTCGCCGTAATATTCCGGGTTCGCTTCCAGAATTACCTGCTGGCCGCGATCCCACTGATTCAGGATATACCGCCCGGAACCGATCGGGTTTTGCCCGTAGGTTGCGCTGTCGTAAGCGTGTTCCGGAACGATTCCCACGATCGCCATCGTGTACGGCCAGATCGAAAACGGCGTTTCCATGTGAAAGATAACCGTCGTGTCGTCGGGCGCTTCGGCGTAATCGAGCATGGTGAAATCATTCACCGAGCTGGACGCCTTCACCGTATTGTAAGTGAACGCTACGTCGGATGCCGTCAATGGCTCGCCGTCCGTGAATTTCACGTCATCCCGGATATGCACCGTCCAGGTGAGACCGTCGTCGCTGGCCGAATAATCCGTCGCCAGATCATAGCCGATCGTGAGATCCGGGTTCGTGACCGTCAGCGTGCTCTGGATCAACGGCTCGTGGACGTGCTCGCCCGCGCCCCAGCCGAACGCCGGATCAAACCCGGATTCCGGCTCCGAGGTCGGACCCATCGCGATAATGACGGAATCCCGCTCCGCTTCCGGAATTTCCGCGGCCTGTGAGGAGCCGTCCGGCGCGGCGGAGGATGCGTCTCCGCTCTGGCACCCGGAGAGCGTCCCTGCTACCAGAAAAATGCTCAATAAAATGCAGATCCATTTTTGGGGAAGCTTCAAACCTTACTCCTTCTTTCCGCCTTTGTCGATTTTGCGCAGGGCGTCCTCCAGAACCGTCTGGATCGGGATGCTATGCTCCCGCGCGAGAGCCGCCGCGTCGTCAAATTCCGGTTTCGCATGGCGGATCCCAAAGCCCTCCGCCAGCTTGACGCGTACCGGCCCCCACTGGGTCTGCACGGTTTCGCTCCCCGGCGTCAGGAAATATTTCAGACAGCGCCGCGCCCGCACGCCGTTTGTGGTGGTCTGCTCCAAAATATGGCGCGCCATTTCACGCTCCTTTTCCGGCGCGCACAGCACCGTCAGCACATGCCCGGCGCGGCCCTTTTTCATCGTCCCGGGAACTGTGTACACGTCCAAAGCGCCAAGCTCCAAAAGGCGCGATCCGGCAAACGCCAGCGCCTCCGGCGTCATATCGTCGATATTGCAGATAAGCTCGGTGATCATCCCCGCGTTGTGGGTTTCCTGATCCCCGAAGAATATACGGCAGCTTTTCAGCTCCGATTCTTCCGTCTGTGCCGCAGGCTCCGATCCTGCCTTGTTTATCTCCGCGCTTTCTCCAAGGAATATGCGCACGCAGTTCGCCTGCTCAAATACCTTTGTGCCGACGCCGATTCCGATTTTCTCCACAGCCATAGGCGGCATGGAGCCGAAGTCTGATGCAAAATGCGCTACCAGAGCCGCACCAGTCGGTGTACATAATTCACCGCGGATAGCTCCGCCATAGGTGGGAATTCCTCTCAGAAGTGCCGCTGTAGCAGGGGCTGGGACGGGCATCACGCCGTGTGCGCAGCGCACCGTGCCGCTCCCCACATGGATGGGGGAGGCTATGATCCGATCTGCGCCCAGCAGGTGCATGGCATAGCATACGCCCGTGACATCTGCCACCGCATCCAGCGCGCCGACCTCGTGAAAATGCACATCTCCCACAGGACATCCGTGCGCCTGCGCTTCTGCCTGCGCGATGGAATCATAGACGGCGCGGGCAGACCGCTTGACCTGTTCCGGGAGATCCATTCCGCCGATGAGATCGGCGATATGGCCCGGCGTGGCGTGATGATGGTGGTGGCTGTGCTCATGCTCGTGATGGTGTTCATGTTCATGGCTGTGTTCATGATTGTGCCCGTGCTCATGCTCATGGCTGTGTTCGTGATCGTGATGCTCATGGGTATGCTCATGATCGTGGTGATGATCGTGTTCGTGGTCATGATGATGGTGCTCCTGCGGTGCGTCCGGTTCCACTTCCTCCTCGCCGTTTACGGTAACGCGCATATGCGTCCCGGCGATGCCGCAGGTACTGCCCGCGGCGGGTTCCAGATGGACGCCGGGCAGGCCCAGGCCGTTCATTTTGTCCAGAAACGACTGCTTGTCGTCCAAAAGCTCGTACAGGGCCGCAAGGAGCATATCGCCCGCCGCCCCCATATTGCATTCCAGATAAAGCGTTTTCATTGTTGTTCGTTCTCCAATCCTTCCATCTGATTGATCCGGCTGGCGAGATACCCCGCGCCGAAGCCGTTGTCGATATTTACAACACTGCATCCAGACGCGCAGGAATTGAGCATCGAGAGCAGGGCAGACAGTCCGCCGAAATTCGCGCCGTAGCCGACGCTGGTGGGCACGGCAATTACCGGACAGTCCACCAGACCGCCGATCACCGACGCGAGCGCGCCCTCCATTCCCGCGACCGCCACGACGCACCGCGCGCTCATCAGCACGTCGAGATTCGACAGTAATCTGTGAAGTCCTGCCACGCCGACATCATATAGACGCGTGACCTTGTTTCCCATCATTTCTGCCGTCAAAGACGCCTCCTCCGCTACGGGAATATCGCTCGTGCCGCCGGTCGCCACCACGATATTGCCGAGGCTCGCGTGTTCCCTCGGGAACGCGATGGCAAGCCGCGCGTCCTTGTGATATTCCAGCGGGACGGATTTCCCCACCAGATCGGCGGCCTCCGGTCCGATGCGCGTAATCAGGATATTGCCGCAGCCGCGCTCCCCCATAGCCGACGCGATCCCGATGATTTGCTCCGGCGTTTTGCTGGCCCCGTAGATCACCTCGGCCGCGCCCTGGCGGATGCTCCGGTGGAAATCGACCTTTGCGTAACCCAAATCCTCAAACGGGGATTCCTTAAATTCCAGCAGCGCCTTTTCGGGAGTGATCGTCCCGTCCGCGACGCTCCGGAGAAGCTTCAGAATTTCATGGCGGTTATCCATTTGTAAGTCTCCTTAAAAACATGAAGTTTTGCACAGGTTGTTGAAAAAACAGGCTAAGCCTGCCGGGGTTGCAGATCCAGAAGCACGGCGGGGAAATCCTCTCCGAGCGCGGAAAGAATCTCACTGCGGCGTTGGACGGCATCCGCGATTTGATCCGCCGTCAGCTGAAGGCGCGCGGAACCGTCTTTGGTGAGCCGTACCCGGAAATCGGAAAATCCCAGACGCATCATAGCATCCTCGGCGCGCTCCACCTTTTGCAGTGCCTCCGGCGTGATGGGAGTCCCCGTCGGGACGCGCGTCGCCAGACAGGCATAGGCGGGCTTGTCCCACGTGAACAGCCCCGCATCACGCGAAAGCTGCCGCACCTGCGCTTTCGTCAGACCGCATTCCCGCAGGGGGGAGCGCACTTCCAATTCCCGCAGAGCACGCATCCCGGGCCGATCCCCCGCGTCGTCGGAGGCGTTCGTCCCGTCAAGCAGAACGGTATATCCATCGGCGCGCGCGCGTTTCCACAACGCCGTGAACAGCGCCTGCTTACAATAATAACACCGCTCCGCTCCGTTCGCCGCCGCGCCCGGTACGGCAAGTACATCCAGATCTACCACCGTCATCGGCAGCTCTAACTGTTCCGCCAGACGGTGCGCGTCCCGAAGTTCAAATTCCGGCTGGAACGCTGTTTTGATGTAGTAGGCGTGTACGTCGCAGCCGTACTCCTTTGCCGCCCAGAACAGGAACGCGGAATCCGTCCCGCCGGAAAACGCCAGCGCGGCGCGTGGGCAGTCCCGGAAAAATTCTTCCAAAGTCATAGCTGTACCCCTTTTCAAAAGAAAACAGGAAGGCATCTGCTCCCGTTCTGGGAGCGGATACCTTCCTGGCATCGTTCGTTTAAGATTATAGTAAGTTCAGGCGTGAGCGTTTCGGCCTGTTTCCACCACTCAGCCGGGCAAAACAAAACTTTTCACTCTTCACCCTTCACTTTTCACTTATCTCCTGGCCGGCTTCTGCCGGATCTGCACGGCTTCCTGCCGCGCCTGTGTTCCTGCCCGAACCGCATCCGGTTTCTCCGCCCGGTACGACAGGGCCTGCCCCGCATTTGTAACATTCCGCTGTTTATCATACCAGAATTTCACGGAAAAAGCAATAAAAAGATAAATACCTTTTTCCAATTCTGCCCTCAGTGGGCAGGGAACCAATGCGCCGGACGGGGCAGAAAACGGACGCTGCGTGCGTTCTCGTCCTCAGCTTTCACGGGAGATCCTCATCGGTCACTGGCCGCAGACGACCACTGCCGTACTGCCGCCGCCCCGCGCTGCGGAAACCTCGATGCGCGGCGCAATATGACGCTTGAGCTCTGTGACGTGCGAGATGATCCCGATGGTGCGTCCTGCGCTGCGGATCTGTGCCAGAGCGCGCATGGCGGTGTCGAGCGTCTCCTGATCGAGTGATCCGAAGCCCTCGTCGATGAATATGGAATCGAGCCGGACGCTTCCCGAATACCGCTGTACCACGTCGCTCAGGCCGAACGCCAGCGACAGCGACGCCAGAAACTGCTCCCCGCCGGAGAGCGTCTCAATCGACCGCGGCGCGCCGGTCTGCGCGTCAAGCACCTCCAAATCCAGCCCGCCCAGATTGTTGCCGCGCGTGTCCTCCGTCCTTTGCAGGCCGTACCGTCCCCGGCTGAACATCGAGAAGAACTGGTTCGCGGAGGAGAGCACATCGTCGAGCATCACGCCGAGCACAAACTGCTGGATCGGGACCTTGCGCGGATTTTTTCCGGACAGAAGCTGCGCGAGGCGTCCGGCCTGCATATATTTCGCTTCAGCGGCGGTTCCCTGTTCGGAAAGCTCCTGAAGCCGCGCGGCCGCCTCGTCCGCCGCTTTTCCCGACTGCCGGAGCGATCCCAGCCGTTCCGAAAGTTCCCGGCTCCGGCGGCGCAGGCCGTCCAGATTTTGCTGCATCGCGCCGGTATCGGGACATTCCTGTCCGTCCAGTTCCGCGCGGAGCGAATCCAGCCGTTCGCGTGCCGCCCGCAGAGCGGCCTCAAACTGCCGGATTTCCTGTTCCAGCCGGGCGAGCTCCGCTTCCTCCGGGACACCCGCGAGATCGTCCAGCGAGATCGTCAGAAAGCCCTCCGGGACAGGATCCACGGAGATGCCCGACAGGAAAAGCCCCGCGGCGGACAGCTCCCCGGCCAGCCGGGAACGATCCTGATCCCGGCGGCGCATGGCCTCGTCCCGCGCGGACTGCGCGGAGGACAGCGTCGCTTCCGCTGCGGACAGGGCGCTCTGTGCGGTGGAGAGCGATTTTTCCAGCGCGGCGGCCTGACGCTCCGCCCGCTCTGCGGCGGCGCGGAGATCGGCAAGCTGTCCCTGCGCCTTTTGGAGGTCGGGTGCAGTTCCCAGAGCCGCTCGCAGTTCCCGGATGGCGGCTTCCGTCCCGGAAAGCTCCGCGTCACAGGCGGCGGATTCTTTCCGGCACGCCTCCAGCTCGGACTGCGCGGCCTGCTGGTTCGCGCGCAGCTTTTGCAGCCGCTCTTTGGCGGCGGGCAGGCTCCCGGTCTCCTTTTGCAGCTTTTCCAGAAGCTGCTGCCGGGCAGGGAGGAGGGCGGCAATTTTCGCGGCCTCCGGGAGTCCCCGGCAAAGCTCCTGCTGGGCGGACAGCTCCGCCTGCTTTTGATCTGCGGCAGCTTTGGCCTGCGACAGCCGCTTCAGGCAGTCGTTCTCCGCCGCTTCCTCCGAAGACGCGGCGGCGCGCAGATCGTCAAGCTGATGGGGATCGATCCCCGTACCCGCAGCAGTGTGGGGAGCGGGATGGTGCAGCGCCCCGCAGACGGGACAGGGCTTGCCGTCCTCGAGCCGCGCGGCCATCCAGGAGGCGGCGTCCGATACGGCTTCCTGCTCCGCCTGGCTCAGCTGACGGCGCAGAGCGGCCAGCTTTGCGGACTGGATCCGCTCCGCTTCTTCCGCTTCCCGGTGTGCGGCGGCCAGCGACGTCCACTCCCGTTCCAGAGCGGCCAGCCGTTCCTGATTCGCTTTCTGTTCCGTCAGCAGGCGCACATCCTCTTTCTGATCCGCCAGCTTTCCCAGACTGTCCTCGCAGCTGCGGACATACTCCTCGCCGGCCGCGATCCGCTCCCCGGCCTCCCGGAGCCGGTCGGACCAGCCCTTTTCCCGGGCGGCGGAATCCTCGCGTTTTTGGCGGATCTCCGCCGCGCCGCGTTCCAATTCCGACAGCCGTCGGATCGATCCGAGCGATTCCTCGAGCCGCGCGGCTTTCTGGGCAAGCTGCGCGGATTCCGTACGCAGTCCCGGGATCCGTTCCGATTCGCGGCGGGCGGATTCCAATTCTGCGCGCAGATCCCGGCAGCGCAGTCCGGCACGCCGGAACGATGCGTCCTTTTCCGCCGTATCCCGATCCGACGATTGCGCCGCCTCGGCATACGGCAGTACGGCGCGGAGCCTGCGCCCGTTTTGCAGTGTTTTTTCGCGCAGCGCCTGCGCGGGCTTTTCCGATTCCAGCCGCGCGGCCTGCCGCTGTGCATCAGAAAGCTCCCGGAATTTCTGTTCCAGCAGCTTGGCCGCGGCGAACGCGGCTTCCTCTTTTTGCAGCGAGCCGGAGAGCAGGGCCGATTCTTCCTCCCTGTCCGCGATCTCTTTCCGAAGCGACGCCAGCTTTGCAGACAGCCCGTCCGCGTCCGGGACGCCTTCGCGTTCCAGCAGGGAGGCGCGCGCGGCGCGGATCTCCCCGGCGCGTGCGGCGAGGGTATCCGCTCTGGACTTGGCAGCTCTGGCGATCTCCTGCCACAGTCCCGTGGCGAACAGCGTTTTGAGGATCTCCGCCTTGCCGACGGAATTGGCGCGCAGCAGCCGCAGAAACTCCCCCTGCGGCAGCACGATCACCTGGGAAAACTGCTCGCACGTCAGGTGGAGCAGCTCCTGAGCGCGTTCGCGGATCCTCGTCTCCGCGCCCGTTTCGATCAGCTCCCACTCCCCGCCGGACAGCCGGTAGCAGGAATGTTCCTCCCGGAAAGCCCGTTCCCCGGAGCCGCGCTTGCGGTACGCTTGGCGCTTTCGGAAGAAACGGTACGTCTCCGAGCCAAGGCGGAAGCTGAAATCGAGCAGGGTGGGAAGATCGTCCGGCGCGGCGGTGCAGCGCATTTCGTCCCAGCTGCGGTGCCCACCCGTGGACCGGCAGTACAGCGCGAAGCACATGGCGTCGAGGATGGTTGTCTTGCCGCCGCCGGTGGATCCGGTGATGAGGAAGATCGTGCCGTCGCCCAGCAGGGAAAAGTCTATCTCCGTTTTTTGCAGGTACGATCCGAACGCCTGCATCGTCAGTGACAGCGGTTTCATGGATCGCCCGCCTCCTTTCCGCGCGCCTCGCGCAGCAGCTCGGAGAACAGCGCGCAGTCCTCCTCCGTGGCGTCCTCCCCGCAGATCTGGCGCAGAAATTCCCGGAAGATCGCCGTTTCCCCGGCGGTGCGGCGCAGAAGCTGTTCCCGCAGCTCCGCAGATCCCGTACCGACGGCAGGACCCATCCAGTCGTTGCGCAGTTCCAGCAGATTCGGGTAATAGGGGCGCAGCTGCTCCATTGGCAGAAAGACGGGCGCGCGATCGGTGAGCTCGAATGACAGGTAATCCTCCGACGGCGCGGCGCGGCCCTGATCCAGCAGCTCCTGCATGGAAGCCCGCACCCGGCGCATATCGCGCAGGGGTTTTACGGGAAGCCGCGTGATCTCCACACCGTCCCGCGTCACCTCGGCGAGCGTCATCCCTTTTTTCTGACGCTCCTCGTCGAAGGAATATTTCAGCGGGGATCCCGCATAATACCCCTTGGTCCCGGCGCGCTGCGGGGCGTGCAGATGGCCCAGCGCGGCGTACTGGAACGGATCAAAACAGGACGGATCCACCTCGCCGCTGCCGCCGACATAGAGGACGCTTTCCGAGTCGGAGACGGCGCCGCCCGCCGCGAAGCAGTGTGCCGCGAGGACATTGACGGCATCCGGATCCAGCCCCTCCGCCACGCGGCCCAGCAGAGCCGCATAACACGATTTGAAGCCCTGCAGGGAATCGTCGCCCAGTACCTGGCGGATCTGCGCAGGCTCGCAGTAGGGGAGAAGATAGACGCACACCTTTTCCCCGCCGAAGCGGAATTCAGCGGGCCGGAACACATCCTCCGGACGGGAGGCGATAAAAATCCCGCTCTTGCGCAGCAGGGACGCGCCGATCGCCAGCCGGTCGGCGCCGTCGTGGTTCCCGGAGATGGCAGCGAGCGGGATCCCGAGCGCGCTGAGCTCCCCGATCACCTCGTCGAACAGGCGGATGGCGGCCGCCGGGGCGATCGGCCTGTCGTAGATGTCGCCCGCAAGGATCACCAGATCGGGGCGGTGCTCCCGGACGGCGGGCAGAAAGGATTCCCGGATAAAATATTCCTGATCCTCGAGCAGAGATTTCCCGTAAAGCATACGGCCCAGATGCCAGTCGGCGGTATGCAGAAGCTTCACCGGCGGAACCTCCTCCCCTTGGAATCCCCTCCGGTGATCGGCAGGATCTCGCGGAACACGCTGGTGTAAGTATTGGTGATTTTCCTGTCGATGTGCAGGGAGCCGAAGTACCACATTTTGAATGTGACCTGTTTGGCGATGCGCTCAAAGAACATTTCCAGCTGATTCTTTTCGAGCGGGGCCAGGTCGTGGAGCGTTTTCATGCGCGGGGCCGGATAATGCGTGACGATATAATCCACCTGCATATCGTATTCCTTGAGACTGCGCACAGCCGTGCCCATTTCGTCGAGACTGGGCATCTCCTGCGGCCACCACAGGCCCGTGTCGGCGTACATCTGGCGGTCGTCGCTTTCGCCGCCGCCAAAGGCGAAAATATGCAGCCCCTCCAGGGTAAACACATATCCCCGCAGAAGATGATAGATGTTGCCGCCGAGGTGACGGGCCTTTCCGCCGTTCCAGTCAACGACGGGGTACTGTTCCAGCATATCGTAATTTTCATGCGGGCCGTCCACAAAAAGGATCTGATATTTTTTCTTCCGGAGTTTTTCCAGATTTTTTTCCTCTTTGGGACTGCCGTCCCATAAAAAGCCGAAATCGCCGCAGACAATGACGGTGTCGTTCTTTTTGAGACGTCTCGCGCCGCCCGTCTCGAAGCGGCTCAAATCGCCGTGGGTATCTCCTGTTACATAGATCAAACCTGTTACCTCCAAAAAATCCCTTTATCTTTTCCTAAAATACTGTTATACTTATTTTTAATCATAACACATTGGAGGAAAAAGTTCCATGAAAAAAAGAGGGATTCCTTTCTTATCATTTCTTTTCATATTCTGCATGGCGCTGGTCTGGCTGCCAAAGCCGGTGGACGCCGCCACCTACGACATCGATTTTGAAACGACATCACAGGCGATTGAACTGATTAACCTCGACACCGACACGATCGTCTACCAGCAGAACGCCGATCAGAAGATGTACCCCGCGTCCACGACAAAAATCATGACCTATATCGTTGCGGTGGAGCACATCACCGATCTGGAAAATACGCAGATTACCGTCAGCGAGGAGATCGTCAATGAGCTGCTGGGAACGGGAAGCTCCCTCGCCGGCGTCCGGGAGGGCGAAATACTTACGGCGATGCAGCTGCTCAACTGCATGATGATCCCCTCCGGCAACGATGCGGCGCTCGTGCTCGCCAATTATGTGGGCGGCGGCGATACGCAGGTATTCATCGATATGATGAACGAGAAAGCCGCCGAGCTCGGCTGTGAGAATACCCACTTCATGAACCCGCACGGCCTGCACGACGACCAGCACTACACCACCGCCGACGATCTTTATAAAATCACCAAGTACGCCATGACCCTGCCGTATTTTATGGAGATCTGCTCGAAAACCTACTATCAGATTCCCGCTACCAATGTTTCCCCGGAGCCGCGCTACGTCTACACCACCAATATGCTCATCGAGCCGAACGCCGGCGGCAGCTACTACTATCCGTACTGCAACGGCATCAAGACAGGTTCCCACGACCAGGCGGGCTACTGCCTCGTTTCCACCGCCGTAAAGGACGGCTACAGCTATATGTGCATCGCGCTCGGCGCGCCCAGCGTGGACGATCAGGGAAACCGTGTCTCCACCAACGGCGCGTTTGTCGATACAAAAAATCTCTACATCTGGGCGTTTGACAACCTGCGTCTCAAAACCGTACTGAGCAGCGACGAGAGCGTCTGCGACGTTACGCTCAACCTTGCCTGGAACAAAGACAAGCTCCTGCTTGTGCCGGAGCGCAGTTACTCCACCATCCTGCCGAAGGATATTTCCGAGACAAGCGTGATTATCACCCCAGATGTCCCGGAGAGCATCGATGCTCCCGTCAAAAAGGGCGACGTGATCGGCACGGCCACGCTCAGCTATGTGGGGCAGGAGCTGGCTACCATCAACCTCGTCGCTTCGGAATCCGTGGAACGCAGCGAGGTCCTGCATTCCGTCGATACCATGAACGAGGTGATCCATTCCCAGTGGTTCCAGATCATCGCCGGGGTGATCGCGGCGCTGGTGCTGATCTATCTGATCCTTGCCCTGATCTACAACCGCAAAAAGAAAAAGCTGCGCAAGGTAAAAAAATACCGCAGGATGTAACCGCATACGTTTTCTGTCGGACGCTTTTTGCTTTTAACAAAACAGGTTGTTTTGATTCCGTTCAGAAACGAAAGCGGCCTGCAAAAATATACTATCAGGCCCGCTGCCGCGAAGGACAGCGGGCCTTTTCTCATGGCGGTTTGGGGCGGGACTGTATAAGAAAAGACCGCTGGCGGCGGCCTTTTCGGGAACTCCTTATGCACCCGGCTGGCGCTGCACCGACTGCCGGTACTGCGCGGGCGTGACGGACGTGTTTTTCTTAAAGCGCCGGATAAAGCTTGAGGCGTCGTAGTATCCCACCTGAAGGGCGATCTCCTTGATCGGCAGCTCTGTGTCCCGCAGAAGCTCTTTCGCTTTCTCCATGCGCAGGGAAATCAGGTAATCGGACGGATGCTCGCCCGTCTGCAATTTATATTCCTGGGAGAGATAGGCGGAGCTGACATGGAACGCCTGCGCCACCGCCCCGATCGTCAGGTTGGAGTCGGCGTAATGCTCGCGCAGGAAATCCTGCACCTGCCTCATCTCTCCGGAAGCGCCGGGAGTTGTGTCCCGGATCTCCCAGAAGCCGGTGCAGAGCCGCCGGAGGGCATCCACAAGCTCGCCCACCCTGCGGCAGCGCGAAAGGGCGAAAATATCGTAGTCGCGCAGGGCGGCGGAAAGATCGCCGCTGCCCTCCCCGTATTTGTCAAGCAGTACGCCGGTGAGATCGCTGACGAAAAGCCGGAACGCGGAAAGCGAGACCTTTTTCTGTGCCAGCAGCTGGGAAAGATCGCGGATCCAGATCTCCATCTCCTCGCGGCTGCCGGATTTGAGGATCCCGTAAAACCGCCCGGCAAAGCGGTACAGCAGGGTTTCGCGATCCTCAGAGGCCTGACTGATGTCGGAAAAGCGAAGCACAAAGCTGTCGCCCATCACAGGACTGCCGTCGTAGGCGGCGCTGGCTTCCAGATAGGCTGTGCCCGCCTGTGAAAAATCGCTGTGGACGTTGCTCACCGCCATTACGGGCTCCATGCAGGCGGCGGAAAGCGAGGCGTAAGCGGTCTCAGCCCAGCGGCTGAGCGTCTCCGGATCGTCGGCAAAGACAAGCAGCAGCGACCGCCCCTCCGAGACGATCTCCGCGCCGCACAGCACGATCTTCCCCTCAAATTCTGCGGGCGGCTCCATCTTCTCCAGACCGGGATCCTCCCCGCCGGCTGTGCTGACCACCGCCGTGAGATAATACGCCCGGTCGATTGCGAGATCCACCCCGCGCGCCGCCTCCACCGCGGCCTCCCGCGAGGGGAACCGCGTATCGGCGAACAGCCGCACGAACTCCGCCCGCCGCGCCGAAAGGCTCGCGTCCAGGCGGGTGTGGAGATCCATATTCTGGCCGACCAGCGTTTCTATCCCGCTGCGGATGGCGGAGAAATCGTCCTGCGTGTGCTGCTTCGCGCCGAGACTGCGGCTCAGCTCCCGGATGGGCCGGATGTGGCGCAGCGCGAAATAGACGGTCAGGAAGGCGCAGGGGATCCCCAGAAGCAGCAGGAACATCGCAAACATCATCTGGAAGCGGAACGACTGCTGGTAGACCGTCTCCTGCGGAATCAGCGACGCATAGGACACCGTGAAGCGGTCCCCGGGGAGCAGGAACAGGAAATAGTCCCGGCCCTCCCACGAGAGCGGCACAACGCTCTCACCGGCGTCCTTGGCGGCATCCTGCACGACGTTCTCGGGTACATCCAGACGGCTGCTTGAAGCGATGATCTGATCCTCGCTGATCACATACATATTGCGTTCCTCCGAGATCTCATCGGAAAACAGCTGCTGGTAGGCGTCCTCTCTTATCAGGAACAGCACGTTCCCGATGTTATATTTGCCCTTCAGCTGGATCGGAATGATAAAGGTGATGCAGGAAACGGCCGTTCCCTGCGGAGTAGTCTGCACGCGCTCGGCAGGGAGAAGATAAGGGCTGTCGTAATAGGTCCGCACAATGGTTTCCAGACCCTGCGGCGTGATTTCCTCATAGCGCACGAAGCGGTTGACAAACCTGTCGAGAGAAAGCGAGGTATCTGCAGAATACAGGTAGCTGTCATCGTGAAACAGCACGTACAGCTGGCTGTAAAAGCTGCTGGTGGCCTGATAGGTGGAGAGCTCCTCTTTCAGATAGTACGCCTTCATCGGCTCTTCCAGGAATTTGAAATCCGTTGTCCGGGGGGAGAGGCTGATCTGGTTGCAGATTTCCGTCAGAACGGAGAGCTGCTCCTCGTGCTGGGAGCGCAGATTTCCCAGACGGTTGGTATTTGTCTCGAATACGCTTTCCTGAATCATGCGCTCGAAATTGATGTTGACGTAGATGCCAACGCCGAGGAAGATCACGAACATGATCACCACATAGGAGATGATGTACCGGGCCAGAATCGACGGATGCAGAATTTTTTTGAGCATGGAACATCCCTCCAGACAGTAAATGAAAAGTGAATAGCCAGACCAAGTCTGGACGTAGATCGCGGACCTGCGGTCAGCAGATCGCGCACGCTCCCTCCGGTCGCCCGGCTTGATGTTAGATTAGGCTGAACTGCCCGCGTTGCAGCCTTTCTGTTGACATTATACCATACCTGCGGGAGCGCGCAGGCGTCGTTACCTCTGCTTAGCCTCGCCCACGCTGCCGCTTTTTTGCTGAATGGTACCGCAGCGGACTTGTCAGAGATGGAAAAAACAAAAAACCGCAGCGCGGAGATTCCGTGCTGCGGCTTTTCAGTCCCCCGGTTTAGGCGGGGAGGGCCTGTTTGTTTTGGAAAAGGACAAAATTCACGGAAATCATGAATTTATTTTATCACATTTCCTTACTGGTTGGCAAGATAATTATCGTAAGCGGTCTGATAAAGTTCGATGTAGCGGTCCACGCCGACGGCTGCTGCCGTGTCGAGGAACGTCTGCCAGCTCTCGTCCGTGACGCCGTTGGTGATGAAGCTGGCGATGGATTCCTGCATGAATTTATCGATTTCCGTGAACAGGCGGGTGGCTTCCAGAGCGGAATCGCTGTCCATCTTGCACAGCTTGCTCAGGTACTCGAAGGAAGTCTCCTCAAGCACGCCGCCCTCCTCATACTGCTGGCTGCTCTCATAACGCTCTATGCGGTGCGGCGGCATCTCATAGATATCGAAATAGTAGTCGCCGGGTGCGAAGAACTGGCCGAGCATGACGGGCACATAGTTGTAAAGCTCGTTGTTTTCCGGCACATAGAGGATCTCGTACTTGCCCTCGTCATTGATCTGCATGGTCGGCTCAATCGGGCCGCCCTCTTCGATCGGGCCGTTGTAGGAGATCATCATGGTTTCTGTCTCAAACTGAGCATCGAGCCACTGGAGCGTCTCCGGGATATGCTCGTTGGCGATCGTCAGGGCAGCGCCGAAGTCGGAGACCTCGAGGATGCGCGGTACGGATACGCCGTATTCGCTTGCCGGCGGCAGGATGGAGACGTACTGCTCAGCAATTTCCGGCTGAAGCGCGGTGTTCAGCAGGCGCAGGTAAGTGGTGTAGCCGACGCGGCCCTCGTTCATCTTGCTGGCCCATACGTTGGAATCCTGTGTGATCGCTTCCGGATCGAGCAGGCCCTCGGTGTAGCACATATTCAGCCATTCCAGAGCGGGACGGAAGCCGTCCATATAGCCCGGGAATACCACTGTGTCGCCGTCAGTGATGCAGGCATAGACATACCGCTGGAGCGGCACGCCGAAGTTGGCAAAGTGGGTGTAGACACCCTGCGTCTGATGGATCAGGTCGCCGGCGCAGAACGGGATTTCATCGGCCTCGCCGTTGCCGTTCGGATCGTTGTCGCGGAACGCGATCAGAGCCTGGTTGAGCTCCTCGATCGTCTGCGGGATTTCCAGGCCGAGCGCATCGAGCCATGTCTTGTTGATGTAGTGGCTGCCGTCGTGGTTGACGTTCTGGGCAACCAGATTGCCGATGAAATAGCTCTTGCCGTCGGAAGCCGGGATCGAGGCGTTGGAGTTGTTCATGGAAAGGCGGCTGTAATAATTGGGCATATTTTCCTCGATATAGTCGTCGAGGGGGACGATGATGCCCTGCGTCACGCCGTATTCCTCCACATCGAGGGAGCCGCGCATAATCACATCGGGATAGTCGCCGGAGGCGAACATCAGGTTCAGACGGGTGTCCCAGTCGCCGTCCTTGACCTGCTCCCATTCCACATGGACGCCGGTCTTTTCCTCAAGCTCCTGATAGAACCACATGGTGGGGAAATCAACCTGCTGGTTTTCCACCACGTACTGGAACGCGTGGAGGGTGAGAGGTTCCGACGAGGTGCTGGATTCCGTGGAGGTTTCCCCGGAAGAACTGCTGCCGGACGCTTCCCCGGTCCCGCTGGAGGTGGAGGAAGCGGAGCTGCACGCCGTGAGCAGCATGGCAACTGCCAGAAGAGCGGATATCGCTTTTTTCATAGTGTCAATCTCCTTTTTCTTAAAATTTATTTCACAGCCGCGGCTGCGGCGGGAACTGCAAAATTATCCCTTGAGGGAGCCGATCATAACGCCCTTGACGAAATATTTCTGCATGAAGATGTACAGGATGACTGCCGGGCCGGTCGAGATCACGATGCAGCAGTACTTGGCGACCTCCGCCTTGCGGACGGCCTCCGTCATGCCCTTGATGTCGTCGGCGTAGGCGGAGAAGAAGGAATCGGAGTTTGTCGCGGTGAGGGTGGCGAGGATCTCGCGCAGGATGGTCTGGAGCGGGAGCTTCGCGCGGTCGCGGATATAGACGAGCGCGGTGAAGTAATCGTTCCAGCGGGCCACGCCGTAATAGACGCACAGCACCGCGATGATCATGCCGGAGAGCGGCAGCACCACGCGCAGGAAGTAGGTGAAGTGGCTCGCGCCGTCGATGGCCGCTGCCTCGTAGAGGTCGTTGGGGATGTTCATCGAGATGTAGGTCCGCGCGACCATGAGGTTCCATACGGATACGCAGTTGATGATGATCATCAGGAGCACCGTATCCATCAGGCCGAGATCGCGCACCATCAGGAACTGCGGGATCAGACCGCCGTTAAAGAACATCGTGAACACAAAATAGAAGTTTACAAACTTTTTCCCGGAGAATTTCCGGCTGAGCGAATAGGCCGCCATCATGGTGACGACGACGCTCAGCAGCGTGCCGAATACCGTATAGATAATCGCGTTGAGGTAGGAGCGGATCAGCTCGTCGTTGTCAAAGACGGCCTCGTAGCCCATCAGGGAGAAGTCCTTCGGCCAGAACAGCACCTCTCCGGCGATGACGGCGTCCGGATCGGAGACCGACGCGATGAGGATCAGCCACAGCGGGTACAGGATCACTGCCAGGATGATCACCCAGATAACGGCGTTGATCGTGTCAAAAATGCGGTCGCCCATCGGCTTTTGTATTTTCTTTTTCTGCGCGTGCGCTTTTTCCATGGTGTCATCCCCTTTCAGAACAGGCTGGTGTCGTTCAGGCGCTTCGCAATCCAGTTGACGGCGATGATCATCACAAAGTTGATCACGTTCGTCATCAGGCCGATTGCCGTTGTATAGGAGAACTGCGCCTTGCCGAGACCCATCTGATAGACGTACACGCCGATGATATCCGAGGTAGCCATGTTGCCGGAGGTCTGCATCAGCAGGGCCTTGTCGGTGTTGGAGGCGAGCAGGCTGCCGCAGTTGAGAATGAGCATCATCACCGCGATCGGGATAAGGTGCGGGATCTCAATATGCCGGATTTTCTGGAGCTTTGTAGCGCCGTCGATGGTGGCCGCCTCATACAGGCCGGGGTCGATCCCTGTCAGCGTTGCAATATAAAGGATCGTGTTCCAGCCGGCGTGCTGCCAGATATCGGTGGTGATGAACAGCGTGCGGAACCATTCCGGCTCCACCATAAAGTAGATGGATTCTCCGCCCAGCGCAGTGATCAGCGTATTGATGATCCCGTTTGTGGGGGAGAGAAACAGATACAGCATACCGGCCATAACAACAGTGGAAATAAAGTGCGGGATGTAGATGACTGTCTGCGTGATCTTCTTGACGCGCGGCCTGGTAAACTGGTTGAGCAGGATCGCCATAATAATGGGGATCGGGAAGCTCCACAGCAGGTTATACAGGTTCAGCAGGAAGGTGTTGGTGATCAATCGCTGGAAATAGTAGGCGCTGAAAAAATCGGTGAAATTCTTCAGGCCCACCCATTCGCTGCCCGTGATCCCCAGCACAGCCTTGTAATCGCGGAAAGCGATCTGGATGCCGTAAAGCGGCAGATAACAGAAAAGAAAGACAAAGAACATGGCGGGGAGCAGCAGAATATAAAGCTGCCAATCCCTTTTTACAGCGTCCACAAACCTTACCCCAAGGCTTTTTCTGGCGCCGGCGCCCGTCCTGATGCGTTTTGCCGATGCGGCCGAGGTTTTCATCATCGTTCCTCCATTCTTTATAGTTTTAATTTTTTGAACCAAGAAAACTATACATAAAAATCTCTCTGGTTCCCATTTTAATTCGTAAAATATGCCATGTAAATAGTCTGAAATTCTGCATATTTCTTTAAAAGAATGTGAATATGCCGCATATTCATCTAAAAAACGGACGATTTCCTTTTTCACTTTTATCTGTTATAACGAAAGAAAGGGATCCTCCTGTGCAGGAGGAAATTTATCCGGAAACGGAAAGGGGAAGCTGTATTATGAAAACGATCCATATCAGGCTGGACGGCCCCGGCGGGAACGCCATGCCGAAGGCGGTGCTGGAATCCGTCTATGCCAGCGATCTTGAATTTGAGCCGGACGAGCGCCGGAGCCGCATCCTCCCGGACGGCACGGTGGAGATGTCCATTACGAAGTCCCCTTATATGGTGCACGCCAGAATGAACCTCCCGTTCTATGGAAATATCTGGGTGACTGCTGACAACGAGGGGCAGGGATATCAGGGGGAGTTTGTCGATTTCGTGACGGAGGCCACGCGGACCTACCTGCATGAAGCGGCGCGCTTTGCGGAAGGAGTGGAGCTTTCACCGCAGGCCGAGGGGCACCGTCTGGCCGCCGAGGAGTATACCCACCTTGCCAACCGCGGGACACGCACCCCGGAAAACAGGCTTTACGCGCTTTCCCACGCCATCTATGCCGCTGAGGCGGCGCTCTATGAATCGGCACAGAAAAAAGCCTTTGCCAATCCCAGGGACGATCTTCTGCTGGGCTGCAATTTCTTCCGCTATACCTCCCCGGGTGAGCGGTATGCCAAATTTTTCTCACAGGCGTTCAATTTTGCGACGCTCCCGTTCTATGCCGGGCGGACGCTCCCGCGGAAACGCGGCGAATACGATTATGCGTACATCGACAACGCGCTCGATTATCTGGAGAGCCAGGGGATCAAGCCGAAGGGCCATCCGCTGTGGTTCGGCCACGACAACGTCAATCCCGACTGGCTCAAGAGCCTCCCGTTCGACGAGCTGAAAAAGTGCGCCCGGGAAATCGCGCTCCACCATGTGAGCACATACCGCGGCCGCGTTGAGGTGTGGGACGCCATGAACGAGGCCCACGACTGGGCGAACTGCTTCTGCCTCTCGCAGGAACAGCTGGTGGAGCTGACGGGCGTATGCTGCGATGCGCTCCACGAGGCGAACAGCAAGGCGCAGGCCGTTGTCAATATCTGCCTGCCGTTTGCGGAGTATGTGGCGGGGCGGTACGTCTGCTACGGATCGCTGCCGGAGCATCTCCGGTCGCCGCTGGCATACTTCCGGGCGCTGCTCGAGGCGGGCATCCAGTTCGACGTGGTGGGGATCCAGCTGTACTTCCCGGCCCGCGATATGGTGATGGTCAACCGGATGCTTTCCGTATTCGCGTCGCTCGGCAAGCCGATCCACATCACGGAGATGGGGGTCAGCAGCGGAGCGCGGGCCAGCGCATCGCAGGGCGGCAGCGGCTGGTCGCAGCAGCAGCTGTCCCACTCGGAGGGCTCCTGGCACGGCGGCTGGAGCGAACGCACCCAGGCCGACTGGATGGAGCAGTTCTATACCATCGCGGCATCGCGCCCCGAGCTTCAGGCGCTCACGTGGTGGGATTTCATGGAGCCGTCGTTCTCCGGGAACGGGGCGTTCCTGTTTGAGGACGAAACCCCCAAGGAAATGTATTTCCGCCTGCTTGCCCTGAAAAAGCGCATCCTGAAATCATAAAAACAGCCAACGAAAAGAGCCGAACCGGGTGAAAACCCGATTCGGCTCTTTTCGTTGGCAGAACAAACAGAGCTCCTGATCAAAAAAGTGCGTTTTTTCAGCAATAAAGTCCTAGAACGGAAGAAAAAGATAGATTATAATAGATATAACTGATAAGGGTGTATTTTTGAATGAGTTAAGATGAGAGAAAAATTTTTTATATTTTTTTCCGCTGCTGCCGGGGATATCAGAGTAAATCCGGTCAGCTTAACGGGAAAATATAGAATAAAGCTATTGTAATTTTGTCCGGAATTATTGTATGATATGGATATCATCCGGGATGCTCCCGACAGGGGGATACTTCCGCATCAAACAGGGCCTTGCCCATGAGATTGGATTTCAGCAGGGTCCGCTGCAAAAACAGGACGGTAAGGCTGCCACGGCCGCCGGGCAGGACGGGTGTCCCGCACCGGTGAAAACATCTGTGACGGCGTATATCAGACTTTTACAGTGGGGAAAGGAGACAAAACAATGCAAGACATCAAAAGAGCAATCGAGGAAGGCCGGGTCGCGCTCGGTATTGAACTGGGATCCACACGGATCAAGGCGGTGCTGATCGGTCCGGATCACAAGCCGGCGGCATCCGGCAGCTACGACTGGGAGAACCGCTTTGAAAACGGCCTGTGGACCTACCATCTCGACGATGTGTGGAGCGGCCTGCAGGACTGCTTCCGCAAGCTTGCCGCAAAGGTGACGGAGACATACGGCGTAAAGCTCGGGGCTGTGGAGGCTATCGGCATTTCGGCCATGATGCACGGCTATCTCGCGTTTGACAGCCAGGATCGCCAGCTTGCGCAGTTCCGCACCTGGCGAAACACCACCACAGAGCAGGCGGCGTCCGAATTGACGAAGCTGTTCCAGTTCAACATCCCGCAGCGGTGGAGCGTCGCCCATTTGTATCAGGCGATCCTCAACGGCGAGGAACACGTCAAGGACGTGGCGTTCCTGACGACGCTTTCCGGGTATGTCCATTGGAAGCTCACCGGTCAGAAGGTCATCGGCATTGGCGACGCGTCGGGTATGTTCCCGATCGACAGCACGGTAAACGATTATGACAGCACTATGGTGAAGCAGTTTGACGAACTCGTCGCGGGGAATGGGTACCCGTGGAAGTTCCGGGATATTTTCCCGAAGGTCCTGACAGCCGGCGAGGCCGCCGGTACGCTGACTGAGGAGGGCGCAAGGCTGCTCGATCCGTCCGGGGCGCTTCCGGCCGGGATCCCACTGTGCCCGCCGGAGGGCGACGCCGGGACGGGCATGACCGCCACAAACAGCGTTGCGGAGCGCCGCGGCAATATCTCCGCGGGGACATCCATCTTCGCGATGGCCGTTCTGGAAAAGCCGCTGTCGGCAGTCTATACGGAGATCGACATGGTGACGACCCCGTCGGGCAAGCCTGTCGCGATGGTTCACTGCAACAACTGCACCTCCGATATCGACGCATGGGCCGGATTGTTCCGGGAATTTGCGGCGGTGATGGGCGTCCAGTATACGATGCCGCAGGTGCTCGACGCGATGTTCTATCAGGCGCTTGAGGGCGACGCCGACTGCGGCGGCCTGCTCGCCTACAACTATTTCTCCGGCGAGCCGATCACCGGTCTGGAGGAGGGCCGTCCGCTGTTCGCGCGGCTGCCGGACGCACAGTTCAGTTTTGCGAACTTTGCGCGCGCCCATCTGTATTCCGCGATGGCCACGCTGAAAATCGGCATGGATATCCTGTTCGGCAAGGAGAATGTACAGCTCGATATGCTGCTGGGCCACGGCGGGTTCTTCAAGGCAAAGGGAGTCGGCCAGAAGCTGATGGCCGCGGCGATGGGCACGCCCGTTTCCGTCATGGAGACAGCCGGAGAGGGCGGTCCGTGGGGAATCGCGCTGCTGGCGGCGTACCTCGTGCGCAGAGAGGACGGCGAGACGCTGGAGGACTACCTCGAAAACAAGGTGTTCGCAGGCAGCAAGGGCGAGAGCGTCAGCCCGGATCCGGAGGATATCAAGGGCTTTGAGAAATTCCTCAGCCGTTACGTCAGCGGCCTTGCGGCGGAGCGCGCGATGGTTGAGACGCTCAAATAAGATTTTTCCGGTGAATCTGCCGCAGGCCGTAATGACGGGATCTCTGCCCTGTGCGGGGAATCCAGCACCCTGACGAGCCGCCCGCGGCGATGGGCACGCCCGTTTCCGTCGTGGAGACAGCCGGAGAGAGCGATTCGTGGGGAATCGCGCTGCCGGCGGCGTACCTCGTACGCAGAGAGGACGGCGAGAGCGCCGGACTACGGCAGTTTCCTATGGTTTGAACGAACAAAAAGGCATCCTGTTCCCGTAAGGGTTCAGAATGCCTTTTTGATTTCCAGAATATATCTGTAAAGAGCCGCAGCAGGACCGCGCCCCTCTGGATGCGATGAACGTCCCCAGTCCCACCAGGGGCGGGCGTGCCGCCCCAATGGTATGGATAGCAATAGATTGTAAGAAGATGAAAGGGCAGTTCCCGGATGGTCCGGAAATCAGCCCGCTGCCCGAATGGCGGTGATCACGATGCCGCGGATCCTGCCGGGGCTGCGCTCGGCGAACGTGAAATCCGGGATTATCAGCGGCTTCAGACGGAGCAGCCACAGGCTTCGCAGTCCTCCGGAATTTCGCCCACGATGGGGGTAGGATCGATCCCCTGTTTCCGGTAGTAGTCGGCCACAGCGGACTTGATCGCCTGCTCGGCCAGCACAGAGCAATGCACCTTGACAGGCGGCAGACCATCGAGGGCTTCCATTACGGCCTTGTTGGTCAGCTTGAGGGCATCGTCGATCGTCTTGCCCTTGATCAGTTCCGTGGCCATGGAGCTCGTCGCGATAGCCGCGCCGCAGCCGAAGGTCTTGAACTTGACGTCGGTGATGACGTTGTCCTCTACCTTAATATACATTCTCATGATATCGCCGCACTTGGGGTTGCCGACCTCGCCGATACCGCTGGCGTTTTCGATTTCTCCCACATTGCGCGGATTTGCGAAATGATCCATCACTTTTGCACTGTATGCCATAATAATTCTCCTATCTCACCTGCGGCGGGCAGATCACGCACCTGCGGTGGGCAGATCGCGCACGCGTCGTACCTCCGCCCGGCCGGGTGGTGTAATTGGGCTGATATGCCCGCGTCAGACCGTTGTTGTTATCATTTTACCACGCCTGCGGTGGGCAGATCGCGCACGCGTCGTACCTCCGCCCGGCTGGGTGGTGTAATTGGGCTGACATGCCCGCGTTTATCGTTTTGTGCAGGCGCTAAAATTTCATTTTATACTTAAATTCCTAACCGGCTCGCCGCCGCGACAGAGTACCAATGCGAAACGGAGTTTCAGCGGAGGTTACGACGCGCGGCGCGATCTGCGTCCAGGCTCAGCCTGGTCAAGGCTTAGCCTTGTTAATTTTATCCCACAGGGGAGACATAGCCCGCAGGCGCTTCACGATGCCGGGGAGGGTTTCGAGAATATAATCGACGTCCTCCTCTGTGTTCTGATCGCTGAAGGACAGCCGCAGCGATCCGTGGGCGATTTCGTGGGGCAGGCCGATGGCCAGCAGGACGTGGCTCGGATCGAGGGATCCGGAGGTGCATGCCGATCCGGAGGAGCCGCAGATCCCCGCCATATCGAGCAGGAGCAGGAGGGATTCGCCCTCGATGCCCTCGAAGCAGAAATTGGCGTTGCCGGGCAGGCGGCGTTCCCTGTCCCCGTTGAGGCGGGAACGTTCGATTTTCAGTACGCCGTCAATTAAACGATCGCGCATGGCGGAGAGACGGCGCGCACGCTCCTCAATATTGGAGCAGGCGGTTTCCATCGCCTTGGCAAGACCGACGATCGCCGCTACATTTTCAGTGCCGGCGCGGCGTCCGCGCTCCTGCGCGCCGCCGTCGATCAGGTTCGGGATGCGGATCCCGTTGCGCAGATAAAGCGCCCCGGTGCCCTTCTGCGCGTGGATCTTGTGTCCGGACAGCGACAGCATATCGATGTTCTGTTCCTTTACGTTGATTTCCACGTTGCCGATTGCCTGTACCGCGTCGGTGTGGAACCATACGCCGCGCTCCCGGCAGATCGCGCCGATTTCGGGAATGGGCTGGATCGTGCCGATCTCGTTGTTGGCGTACATGATGGAGACGAGGGCGGTATCCTCGCGGATTGCTGCGCGCACGTCCTCGGGATGCACGATGCCGTTTTCGTAGACATCGAGGTAGGTCACCTCAAAGCCCTCTTTTTCGAGCGCCTGCATCGTATGCAGAACGGCGTGGTGCTCAAATTTTGTGGTAATCAGATGCTTTTTGCCCTTGGCGGCAAGCTGATGGGCCGCGCCCTTGATGGCCCAGTTATCGCTTTCACTGCCGCCGGAGGTAAAATAAATTTCGTTCGCCTCTGCGCCGAGGCAGGCAGCCACAGACGCGCGGGCGGTTTCGAGTGCGTTTTTTGCGTCGCGGCCCACCGAATAAACGCTGGAAGCATTGCCGTAATGCTCACAGAAATAGGGGAGCATGGCGTTCAAAACGTCCTGTGAAACGGGGGTGGTTGCGGCGTTATCAGCATAAACAAATTTCATAAAGCTATCACCTTCCAGCTTGAGATTGTCCTGATTTTTTATAAATATCCGGAACGGGTTCCGGTAGTTCAATAATACACCAAAAAGGTATAAAATTCAACCCCTTTTGCAAAAAAGATTTTCCGGCCCTATATCTGTGCGCAGAATCAGCCCTTTTTTGCACGTTCGGCGGCAGCCACAGCCAGACGATCGCAGCGTTCGTTCTCGGGATGACCGGCATGGCCTTTCACCCAGTTCACCGTTACGTGATGGCGGTCGAGCTGTTGGAGGAGGAGCTCCCAGAGATCCGGGTTGAGGGCAGGCTCCTTATTGCTGCGCCGCCAGCCGTTTTTCTTCCAGGACCGCGCCCAGCCCTTTGAAATGGCGTTGCACACATACTGCGAATCGCTGCACAAGGTGACCTCGCACGGCTCTTTCAGCGCCTCCAGAGCGGAAATGACGGCCATCAGCTCCATGCGGTTGTTGGTGGTTTCCGGATCGCCGCCGCTGAGCTCCTTTTCGACGCCGTTATAGCGCAGGATCGCGCCCCATCCGCCCGGGCCGGGATTCCCCTGGCACGCGCCGTCGGTAAAAACATCGACTTTCTTCATAGCGTTTTAAAATTCCTTTCCCATCCTTCGCATATCTGAAAACATTATAACAGCCCCGCCCGTTTCCTGCAACCGGGAAGCAGGGAAAATTCCCCTGAAAACATCCCGGAATTTGAAAAGGCATAAGAAACTGAAAATTCCCCCGCGATATTCTGCGGTTAAACAGACAGAAAACAGCAAATACTATCCACATAAATCTCCCCGCGCCAAAAAAGTGGAAGCCGGGCGAAAGGGGGAGCTTGAGGGGCGGAGCCCCTCAACCCACCGGACGATCCGTCCGGAAGACGGCGCGTTACGAACGAAAACCCATCCCAAACTTCAATTCCGACACACGTCGGAATTGCGATGGGTCCGGGACTGCGTCCCGGCGCGGGGGCGTGGGGGACGCGGAGTCCCCCACAATCAGCCGCCGGCGTGCGGAGCAGCCCGCGCGGAGGGCTTGACAGTCCGGAAGAATCAGGTTACAATAAAAAAGACAGACATTGTACGGATTGTGCCGGGGGTGGGGAATGTCCCCGCAGACCGGCGTCCCGCGGCCCACCAGGAAAGACGGTCCGGAGCACCGCGGACGGAATTTTGTCAGTTATATTTTTTTAGAAAACAGCGCACAGGAGGCCCAGGAAGCATCGGGCCGGAATCGGAAGCAGAAGCTGCGCTGTAAACAGCAGGACATAGCCGCGCCCAGCCTGATCAGACTGCTATTTTTTTGGGCGGTGCGCCATAAGCCGGAATCAGCGCGTAATATGGGTTCCGGTTTCTTTTCCTTTCCGAAGCGCCTTTTGGGCTTCGGGTTAGCGAAGCTTCGCTTTTTTCAAAAATAACGAAGGCCCGCACGGCTGTGTCCCTCTGAACGGATAATGGAGGTTATTGTTTGTGACAGAAAAATTGGAAAAAGAGAACCAGCCCGTTAAGGAGAACAAGGCACGTACCCTGTATCAGAAGATTGTTTCTCCACGCAAACCCAAGGAGACAAAGGCGCCGAAGGAGCAGCCCGCCGAGGCCAGAGAACCGGCTCCGCGCCAGACAAGACAGACGGCCGCTAACCCGCAGAAAAGACGTGCTCCCGCAAAACGTCCGGCGGCGGAACCGCGGAAGGAAACGCCGCAGCGCGCTGCTGCCGCGCCCAAGCGTCCCGCACGCCAGAAGCAGCCGGCCAAAACCGCCGTGCAGCAGCAGACGGCCGTCCCGAAGGAGGAGCTGGTGTCCCGCAGCGCGCTGAAACAGCAAAACGCGCGCACCCGCCGCACCCGGAAGCAGGGAAAGCCCTCCATCAAGGCGTATTTCCTGGGAGGCCTGAACGAAATCGGGAAAAATATGACGCTCTACGAATGTGAGGGCGATATGATTATCGTCGACTGCGGCATGGCGTTCCCGGACGGCGATATGCTCGGCGTGGATCTGGTGATCCCGGATTTCACGTTCGTCGAGCGCAACGCCGACAAGATCCGCGGCATCGTGATCACCCACGGCCACGAGGATCACATCGGATCGCTGCCGTATCTGGAGAAGCGCGTCAACCTGCCGATTTACGCCACCTCGCTCACAGTCGGCCTGATCGAGGGCAAGTTCCGCGAGCACGGCCTCACCGGCAAGGTGCGCATGAACGTCGTCAAGCCCGGCCAGACGGTCAAGCTGGGCTGCATGGCTGTGGAATTTATCCACGTCAACCACTCCATCCCGGACGCCGTGTCGTTTGCAATCCATTCCCCGGCTGGGACGATTGTCCATACCGGCGACTTTAAAATCGACTGCACCCCCACCTGGGGCGAAATGATAGATCTCGGCCGTTTTGCCGAGCTGGGGCAGGAGGGCGTGCTGGCCCTGCTTGCTGATTCCACGAACGCGGAGCGTCCCGGCTATACCAATACGGAACGGAGTATCAACTCCACTTTCGACAATTTGTTTAACCGTGCGGAAAACAGCCGCATTATTATCGCAACCTTTGCGTCGAATATCGGCCGCGTGCAGCAGATTATCGACTGCGCTGTGAAGTATGGACGCAAGGTGGCGCTGTCCGGGCGGAGTATGCTCAACGTGATGGGGATCGCGGTGGAGCTGGGATATCTGAAAATCCCGGACGGCGTACTTATCGATATCGATATGATCAACCGTTACCCGAAGGAGCAGATTGTCCTGATCACAACCGGCAGCCAGGGCGAGCCGATGTCGGCGCTGTCGCGCATGGCGTTTGCGGATCACCGGAAGGTCGAGGTCGGCCCCGGGGATTTCATTATCATCTCGGCAAGGCCGATCCCCGGCAACGAAAAGACGGTAGGGCATGTGGTGGATGAGCTGCTCAAGCGCGGCTGCGAGGTCATTTATGAATCCATGTACGAGGTGCACGTCTCCGGGCACGCGTGCCAGGAGGAACTGAAGATTATGCAGGGCGTCACAAAGCCGAAGTATTTTATCCCGGTGCACGGCGAGCAGAAGCATCTGCGCAAGCACGCGGGGCTGGCTGAGGCGATGGGGATGATGCGCTCGAATATTTTTATCGGGAGCATCGGCGACGCGGTGGAAATCAATGAGGAGTTCCTGCGCCCGCTGCCGCCAGTCCCGGCAGGACGCACGCTCGTGGACGGACTTGGCGTCGGCGATGTGGGGAGCATCGTCCTGCGCGACAGAAAGCATCTGGCAGAGGACGGCCTGATCGTGGTGGTGTGCACCATCAATTCGGAGACGGGCGCGATCGTTTCCGGCCCGGATGTGGTCTCCCGCGGGTTCGTTTATGTGAGGGAATCTGAACAGCTCATTGACGAAGCGCGCAAGTTGGTGTATGATGTGCTGGAGAACTGTGCGGGCAGCAATATCCACGATTGGGGCACGATGAAAACGAATGTAAAGGATGCGCTTTCCAGGCTGCTGTATGACCGCACACGGCGCAGCCCGATGATCCTTCCGATCATCATGGAGGTATAATCCCGGAGGACACAATGGCTCTGGGGGAGACGGGGGAGTCTTCCCGCCGCGCCGGAAAGGGGGATATTTTCTTGAGGAAAAAGGTATGGGCGGCTTCGCCTGTATTTTACGCAGCGGCAGCTGTGATGCTGATCATGGCGTGTATCAGCTGGCGCTGGAGCAGCTTTGTGTTTTATCTGGAGCTGTTCCTCACGGCGCTGACGGTAGCGGGCGTGCTGTTCGCTTCGTCACTGTTCCGGGCGCATGTCGCCACGGCTGTCAAGAGCGCGCAGAAGGTTCTTTCCGGGCCGGAATATGAGCGTCTCAGGGATTTCGCGATGCCGGTGGCGGTTGTGGGGGAATCTGGGGATATTGTGTGGATCAATGAAGCGTTCCAGGCGGGTCCGGCAAGGGGCCAGTCCTGCCTGGGCGATAATATTATCCGGTTCCTGTATCCCAATTCCCTGCCCCGCATCCTCGACGGCAAGGGGACCGACGTGGTGCTGGAGGAGCTGAAATATACGGTTTACGGCACCAAGACGGAGTACGGCGCTATCCTGTATTTTGTAGATGATACATACTACAAGGATATCAAGCAGCGATTTGATGAGGATCACCCGGTGACGGCGATCATCCGATTCGACAACCGTGAGGAGCTGATGCGCGACGCCAACGGCGGCGAGGATGCGCGCATCGCGTCCGATGTGGAGACAGCCCTGCGCACCTGGAGCCAGAGCATGAACGGGTTCCTGAAACGGCTCAGCGGCGGGCAGTTCTTGATGATGACGGACGAAAAGCATATCCGGCAGGCGTCCGAGAAGCGGTTTGAAATTCTGGATACGATTCGGGAGATCAAGTCGGCGGATCAGAAAAGCGCCACAATTTCCATCGGTGTTGGACGCGGCGCGCCGAACCTGGTGGAAAGCGAACGCTGGGCGCGTCAGGCGCTGGATATGGCGCTGGGACGCGGCGGCGATCAGGTGGCCATCAAGCAGAATGAGTCGTATGAATTTTTCGGCGGCCTGTCAAAGGGCGTGGAAAAGCGCGACAAGGTGCGCACACGCGTCATTGCGGCGACGCTCTCGGATCATATCAAGGCGAGCGACACCGTATTTATTATGGGCCACCGGTTTTCGGATATGGACTGTGTGGGTTCTGCCTGCGGGATATGGGGCGCTGTGACGCGCGGCCTGAAAAAGGATGCGTATATTGTGATCAACCGCCAGCAGAGCATGGCCTCGATCCTGGTGGATACGATGGATAACGCGAATCCCGAGACGAGGGTGTTTATTTCACCGGCGGAAGCGATGTCCATGATAACGGAAAATTCGATGCTTGTGGTGGTGGACACCCATTCCCCTGATTTTGTAGAGAGCAAGGATCTTCTGGAAAAAGCGGGGCGCGTGGTGGTAATTGATCACCACCGGATGATGGTGAAGCATATCAGCAACGCAGTGGTGTTTTATCACGAGCCATACGCGAGCTCTGCCTCGGAAATGGTTGCGGAGCTGGTGCAGTATATCAGTGAAAATTCCCTGTCCCGCATCGAAGCGGAGGCGCTTTTGGCGGGGATCATGCTGGATACCAAGAATTTTGTGTTAAAGACGGGCGTGCGCACGTTCGAGGCGTCGGCATACCTGCGCAGGCGCGGGGCCGATACGGTAGAGGTGAAGCGGTTCTTTGCCAACAGCATCGGCACATACAAGGCGAAGTACAGTCTGGTGTCGGCGGCTGAGGTGTATAACGGATGCGCGATCGCGTGTGCAGAGGAAGAAATCCCGGATATCCGGATTGCGTCGGCGCAGGCGGCGGATGAGCTCCTGTCGATAGAGGGGGTCAACGCGTCGTTTGTGATGTTCCCGACGGGTACGACAGTGAATATTTCGGCGAGATCGCTTGGCGATGTAAACGTGCAGATCATTATGGAGGCGCTGGGCGGCGGCGGTCATTTGACGATGGCGGGCGCACAGCTTCAGAATATGACGGTGCGGCAGGCGCGCGAGACACTGGTATCGGTGCTGAACAATACGCTGTCAGCGGCAAGCAAACAGCCTGTTGCCGGGAATAAGGATGGAAAATAACGGTGTCTCTGGACATCGTCTCAAATACAAAAGGTAGAAAATAGTGTCAGATAAACATGGAGGAATAGAAAATGAAGGTAATTTTGCTGCAGGATGTCAAAGGAAGCGGGAAAAAGGGCGAACTGGTGAACGTATCGGACGGATACGCACGCAACTTCCTGTTCCCGAAGAAGCTGGCGCGCGAAGCGAACGCGCAGGCGATGAATGAGCTGAAAAACGCGGAGGCTGCGAAAGAGCATCACGCGGCGGTAGAGCTGGCGAACGCAAAGGAAGCGGCCGCGAAGATAGAGGGCAAGACGGTAAAGGTCGTTGGAAAGGCCGGTCAGGGCGGAAAGCTGTTCGGTTCGGTCACAGCCAAGGAGATCGCGGAAGAACTGAAAAAGCAGTATGCGGTAGACGTTGACAAGCGCAAGATCGAGCTTTCCATGGATATCAAGGCGTTTGGCGTCTATCCGTGCACCGTCAAGCTTCCCCAAGGCGTCACCGCCCAGATTTCCGTCTTTGTCACAGAATCTTAACCAGGGGGTTCTACCCCCTGGACCCCCGGCAGGGACTACAAGTCCCTGCACTCTGCTCCGAGGGGCTGCGCGCCCCTCGACCCGCGCCGGGGGCAAGCCCCCGGACCCGTTTCCGCCCAAGCACAGAGGTTGTCAAAAAAGTAGTGTCGAGACGGATCCACTCCGGTAAGCGTTGGGCCGTAGGCCATAGCGTGGTTATCTCTTTGCCCGGTTAGGGCGAAACAGGGTGAGGTTACACTGCGAGAATTCCGTATATCTCGCGCCTGAAACAGGCGAATCAGCCTGCCGGGCAGTTGTACGATAACAACAGAGATTTATAAAAGAGCAGAGTTTTCCGGCAACGGGAGCGCACTTCCTGGCTCTTGATATGCTTGCTCCTATCACTGCGGAATCCGGCCGTGGGGTCTGGGGACGCGGCCAGAGCGCTCCCCAGCAGGGGAATCTTTAAGGGGGACAGCAGTCCCCCTTAAATGGTCTTTTTCCATCTTTTCTTCCATAAGAAAAGATGGGGCCGGCAGGGGTTTGGGGAAGATTCCCCCGCGGGGCGGGGGAAATGTCACGAAGTGACAAAGGGGGACGGCGCGCGTGCGCGCGGCCTGAGCCGCCCCCAACGCCGGGACCTCGCAGGTCCGATAGATCATATTTCAGGTGAAGCCTGCGGCTTCAAATATTCCCGCTCCGCCCGGGCAAGGCGAAAATTCTTTTATTTCGGTAATACGGAGAGCATCTCCGAAAGGTGGTTTGGTTTATGCCGGAAAACAGGGTTACAACTGGATATGATGGGATGAACCTGCCGTTCAGCCCGGAGGCGGAGCAGTCTGTGCTGGGAGCAATTCTGCTGGATTCCTCCTGCCTCGACCGCGTCGCGGAAATCCTGCCGCGCCCGGAATATTTCCATCAGGTCAACCACGCGCTGATCTATGGCGCAATGCTGGAGATGTTCACGGTCGGACAGCCCGTCGATTTCGTCACCGTGTTGGAAAAGCTCAAGGAATCGCCGTCGTTTGAGGAGGCGCAGGGGCGTACCTATCTTGTGCAGCTGGCACAGATGGTTCCGTCGATTTCCAATGTGGAATCGTATGCCAGGATTGTGCGGGACAAGTACGATATCCGCACGCTGATCCTCACGGCTAGGGAGATTCTGGAGGAGGCCGGGGATGGTTCGGAGGACGCCGCCGCCCTGCTCGATTCCGCCGAACAGAGAATATTTGACATCCGGCGCGGCAAGAATATGCAGGGGCTTCAGCGGATCGACGAAATTTTAATCGAGACATACGACAGGCTGGACCTGCTCAATTCGCCGGATAAGGAATTATATAAGGGTGTTCCCACCGGGATCGGGGAGCTGGATAATACGATTACGGGGCTGAACCGATCCGATTTGATTTTGCTGGCGGCCCGTCCCGGCATGGGAAAGACGAGCTTCGCGCTCAATATCATGCGCCATGCGGCGGTGACGGCGCAGAAAAGGGTGGCGTTTTTCTCTCTCGAAATGACGAAGGAGCAGCTTGTTTCGCGTCTGCTCTCCACAGAGGCGCTGGTCGGCGGCACAAAGCTGCGCACCGGCGAACTGAGCGAGGGCGAATGGGTGCGGCTGATCGAGGCCGGGGAGGTGCTCTCCAAGGCCCAGATGTATTTTGACGACAGCTCCGGCATTACCGTACCGGAAATGAAGGCGAAGCTGCGCCGCCTGCGCGATGTGGATCTGGTGATTATTGACTATTTGCAGCTGATGTCCGGCTCGAAGCGGACAGAGGGGAACCGCGTGCAGGAGATTTCTGAAATTACGAGAAACCTGAAAATCATGGCCAAGGAGCTGAATATCCCCGTGATTGCGCTGTCGCAGCTTTCGCGCGCGAGCGAACAGAGAACGGCGCACCGCCCGGTGCTTTCGGATTTGAGGGACTCCGGTTCCATCGAACAGGACGCGGATATCGTGCTGTTCCTGTACCGCGAGGGCTACTACGCCGGGGGCGAGGGACAGCCCGACGACAGTGTGGATCACAACAGCGGCGAGGTGATTGTCGCGAAAAACCGTCACGGCGAATCGCGCACGATCCCGCTGCACTGGCAGGGTGAGTTCATGCGCTTTACATCGCAGGAGGTCCTTCGCAGTGAGAATTGATACGGGGGCCCCGGAAGCAGTCAGCAAAATTGAACAGAAGCTGGTATCGGCTGTGGAACGGCACCGGATGATCCCCGAGGGCGCGTATGTGGTAGCGGGAGTTTCGGGCGGGGCGGATTCCATGGCCCTGCTGCATTTTTTGAGCCGGATCGAGGGGATCCGGCTTCTCGCGGCGCACGTCAACCACGGACTGCGCGGCGCGGAGGCTGATCGCGACGAGGGCTTTGTGCGGGATTGGTGCGCGGCGCACGGGATCGCGCTCGAGATCCTGCACGCGGATGTCGCGCGTCTGGCAAGGGAGCAGAAGCAGGGGATCGAGGAATGTGGCCGCGCGGTGCGGTACCGGTTTTTTGAGGACCTTGCCGGGACGGACGGACGGATCGCGACGGCCCATACGCTTTCCGACAGCGTGGAGACGGTGATCTACCACCTTGCCACAGGGACGGCCGCCGCCGGATTGTGCGGGATCCCGCCGGTGCGCGGCAATATTATCCGGCCGCTGATCGGGATCACGCGCAGGGAAGTGGAAGAATACTGCGAGTATTATTCCATCCCGTTTCAGACGGACAGTACAAATTTTTCGCGGGAATATGCCCGGAACCGGATCCGGCTGGATATCGTTCCGGTGCTGCGGGAGCTGAATCCCGCGGCGGAACAGGCCATAGGCCGGATGACCGAGGCTGTCTCGCAGGATAACGCCTATCTGGACGGCCTTGCGCTCGAGGCGCTGGAGCAGGCGTCACGCTGGAACGGGTACGCGGTGGATCGCCTGCGGGAGCTGGCGGATCCGGTGCTGGCGCGGGCGGTCCGGGAGATTGTCGGCAGGACGGAGCGCGTGCGGCTTTCTGCGGAGCAGCTTCTGGGGGCGGTGCGGCTCGTCCGGGAAGGGCAGGGCGCGCTGTCTGTGGCGGGAGGAGTCAATCTTCGGGTGGAGAACGGGTATTTTTTTGCCGTCCCGGCCCGGAAAAATGAATGGATTTTCCCATTTATCCCCCCGCAGACCTTGACAGGAGACGGAAGAACCGTCATAATAAGGATGCTGCCGCGGGAAGATCGTGGAAAAATTCATAATTTGTTATCCCAAAACGTGATTGACTATGCTATAATATCAGATACCGCGGTGATTCGCACACGCAGGCCGGGTGACAGCTTCCGCCCGGCGGGACGCGGCGTGACGAAAAGCCTGAAAAAATTATTCAACGAGATGGGGATCCCGCCGTCTGCACGGGATTCTCTGGTGATCCTCGAACAGGAGGGCGAAATCCTCTGGATCGAGGGGATCGGCCCGTCGGAACGGGCAGCGGCCGGACCGGAGAGCAATGCGGCGTGGATTGAGGTCCGGAAGCATCCATCATAAAGACAGATTGCCCCCGGTGCGGCACTGGGCCGGGTTCTGCGGGGAGAAGGAGAACAATATGGAATACAAAATGGAAAATGATATTCGGGAAATTCTGTTTACAGAGGAAGAAATTCGGCAGATCGTACAGGATATGGGCGCGAAGATCAGCAGAGACTATGAGGGGAAAAACCTGCTGATGGTTTCCGTACTCAAAGGCTCCGTGGTATTCATGGCGGATTTGATGCGGGCAGTCACCGTGCCGTGCCGGATCGATTTCATGTCGGTTTCGAGTTACGGATCGGGGGTAAAGACCTCGGGCGTTGTGAAGATCATCAAGGATCTGGATATACCGCTCAGCGGCTACGACGTGCTGATTGTGGAGGACATCCTCGACAGCGGCATGACGCTCAGCTACCTGCTGGAAATCCTGAAATCCCGCGGGCCGCGCAGCATCCGCCTGTGCACCCTCTTTGACAAGCCGGATCGCCGCAAGGCGGACGTGACGGCGGATTATACCGGCGCCGTTGTGCCGGATGAATTCGTGGTCGGCTACGGCCTCGATTATGACGAGAAATACAGGAACCTCCCGTACCTCGGTATCCTCAAGCCCGAGGTGTATGGCGGGAAGTAATTTGATATCGGAAAACCATCGCAAAGGAGTGAACGTTCATCTTGGATAACAAAAGGCTACTGAAAAATATCGCGCTGTACGGAGGTATCATCATCGTAGTGGTATTCTTCTTCAGCTCGGTGTTCCGAAGCTTATCGACCCCGGCCACGCTCTATAAATATTCCGATGTGGTGAGCCTGTTTCAGGACCAGAAGGTGGCAAGCTTCAGCTTTGATTATGGCAGCGGCGAAATGAGGATCGTTACCAATGAGTCCCCGGCGCAGAGCATCTATTATACGGCCCCTTCCACGCAGATCCTGGAGGAGATCCAGCCGTACATCGAGCAGTACAACGAGGGCAAGGATGCGCAGGATCGCATGGTCCGCGACATGATTCCCCCGCGTGACAATTCGCTGCTGCTCAGCTTCCTGCCCACGCTCATCCTGCTTGTGGTGATGGGTGCGTTCTGGTGGTTCATGATGAAGCGCCTGAACGCGAGCATCGGCGACGGCAGCAAGCAGATGAATTTCGGCAAGGCGAAAATCAAGCAGATGTCCGATGAAAAGCGCAAGACCACGTTTGCGGATGTGGCCGGCGCGGACGAGGAAAAGGAGGAGCTGCGCGAGATCGTCGAGTTCCTCAAGAATCCAAAGAAGTACAATGATCTCGGCGCGCGCATCCCGAAGGGCGTACTGCTGGTGGGCCCTCCGGGTACTGGTAAAACGCTGCTTGCGCGTGCGGTCGCGGGCGAGGCCGGCGTGCCGTTCTTC
>DVHF01000078.1 GCA_018712265.1 Candidatus Gallacutalibacter pullicola | reverse complement strand
AGTTTTTTTCATTTCCGAAACATTCCAAAACGGAATCAAAATTATTTTATTCGATAAAGCCTTATAGATCCACTTCCTGAAATTCATAAAAATATACCTGTGTTTCATCAAAAATACATGGCGGAAAGGCTTTCCGTGTGGCAGTGTTCAAAAAATGAATTTTCCTATATATTCCGAGCCGCAATCCGCGTACAGTCTCAACTTGCTTCCGGATTTTTAAACAAGCCCTAGACAAGCGCGGTTTTTTTCCGTATACTTAGTAATAGCCGGAAAAACGCCGGAGCGTATCGGAACCGATCCGGTGCGCTGTGAAAAAACGCCGCGCGGCGGCATGGATAACAGGGAGGATTGTATGAAAAAATTTGTTTTGATTCCGGATTCCTTTAAGGGAACCATGAGCTCCTCCAGAATCTGCGAGATTATGGAGGAAAATATCCGTCCGTACTATCCGGACGCGGAGATCGTGAAAATTCCGGTCGCGGACGGCGGCGAGGGGAGCGTGGATGCGTTCCTGACGGCTGTCGGCGGCAAAAAGGTGACGGTCCCGGTCAAGGGTCCGTATTTTGAGGATGTCGAGGGCTTTTACGGCATTCTGGAGGACGGCACGGCTGTGGTGGAAATGGCCGCCTGCGCCGGTCTGCCGATGGTGGGCGACAACAAACAGCCCGATAAAACCACCACCTACGGCGTCGGCCAGCTGATTGCCCACGCGGCCAAAAGCGGCTGCCGGAAGATCGTCGTCGGACTGGGCGGCAGTGCTACCAACGACTGCGGCGCGGGTGCGGCTGCGGCGATCGGCATCAAGTTCCTCGATGAAAACGGCGAAAGCTTCGTCCCGTCCGGCGGAACGCTCTCGCGCGTCAAAAAGATCGACTGCTCCGGAAAGCTGCCCGAGCTCGCGGATGTGGAGATCGTCACCATGTGCGATATCGATAACCCGCTTTACGGCCCCACCGGCGCGGCATACGTGTTCGCCCCGCAGAAAGGCGCCGATGAGAAAATGGTGGAATTCCTCGACGGACAGCTGAAAGCTTTCGCGGCGACGATCCAGTCCGAACTCGGTCAGGATGTGGCGGAGATCCCCGGCGCGGGCGCGGCTGGCGGCATGGGCGCCGGTATGGTCGCGTTTTTCTCCTCCCGCCTGCAAATGGGCATCGAAACCGTACTCGATACCGTTGCGTTCGATAAAGTGGCGGCGGACGCCGATTTCGTATTCAGCGGCGAGGGCAAGATCGATTTCCAGAGCCTGCGCGGCAAGGTAGTCATCGGCGTGGCCAGACGTGCCCAGAAGCTCGGTGTGCCGCTGATCGCGATCGTCGGCGATATCGGCGACGGTGTGCAGGGCGCGTACGACATGGGCGTGAGCGCGATTTTCAGCATCAACCGTGTCGCAAAGGATTTCCGCGAGGTGATGGGCCGCTCTGAAAGCGATCTCGGCCTGACAATGGACAACCTGATGCGCTTCGTCAAGCGGATGGATTTTTGACGGGAACAGCGCAGAGAATACAGCGTAAGCCCTGCTTTTAGAAAACCAGATCGGCTGTCCCCAAAAATATCTTGTGTTTTTGGAGCGAAAGAGGTACAATAGGGAAAGGAATTTGCCGGTTCCTGTCTTATTACGGCATTTTTTGGGGCGGCTTTTGGCTTGCTCCGATTTACAGAGAAACCGCATCAGCTTTGATGCGGTTTCCTATTATGGGGGTGCAATATGTTTTTCCAGAAAGAAATCGAAACCATGAACCGCCGGGATCTGGAGGAGCTTCAGCTGAAACGCCTGAAAAAAATGGTCGATTACTGCTACAATAACGTTCCATTTTATCACGAGCGGCTGAACCAGGCGGGGATTACCGGGGACAAAATCAAATGTCTCTCCGATATCCAGTATATCCCGTTCACCACAAAGGACGACATCCGTGACAACTACCCGTTCGGGATGCTCGCCCAGCCGATGAAAAACATCGTGCGGATCCATGCGTCCTCCGGTACGACGGGCAAGCCGACCGTCGGCGCGTATACAAAGGCCGATCTCGATAACTGGTCCGATCAGGTGGCGCGCGTGGCTGTCGCGGCGGGCGCGCGGGAGGACGATATTTTCCAGATCTCCTTTGGCTACGGCCTATTTACCGGCGCGCTGGGCCTGCATTACGGCCTTGAGAAAATCGGCGCGACGGTGATCCCCGCGTCGTCCGGCAATACCTCCAAGCAGCTGATGATGTTCCGCGACTTCGGCGTGACCGGCCTTGTGGCGACGCCGTCGTATGCGCTCTATCTCGGCGAGCAGCTCCGTGAGGCGGGCTATCCGCGCGAGGATTACAAGCTGCGGCTCGGCCTGCTCGGTTCGGAGGGCTGCACGGAAAAGATGCGCGACCAGATCGAGGAGTCGCTTGGCCTGCGCGTCACCGACAACTACGGCATGACCGAGCTTACCGGCCCCGGCGTCTCCGGGGAATGTGAGTACCGCTGCGGCCTGCATTTCGCTGAGGACGCGTTCCTGCCCGAGATTATCGATCAGGAGACGCATGAGCCGCTCGGCCCGGGCGAATCCGGAGAACTCGTTGTCACCACGCTGCTGCGCGAGGGGATGCCGGTGCTCCGCTACCGCACCAAGGACATCACCCGCCTCACCTACGAGCCGTGCGCCTGCGGACGCACCCACGCGCGGATGGAGAAGGTAATGGGCCGCACCGACGATATGCTCATCATCAAGGGCGTGAATGTGTTCCCGTCGCAGATCGAGTCCGTGCTCATCGGCATGGAGGGCGTCGGACCGCATTACCAGCTTGTTGTGACGAAGCGGAATTTCCTGGATCAGCTTGAGGTGAAGGTGGAGCTTCTGCCCACCGCTCCGCTTGACAGGTACGGGGAGCTGGAAGCGATCCAGAGACGTGTGCATGACAGGCTCAAGAGCGTTCTGGGATTGGAGACGAAGGTGACGCTGGTGGAGCCGAAGTCGCTGGAGAGGTTCCAGGGCAAGGCGAAGAGGGTGTTGGATCTGCGCGGCGAGTAATGTCACCGCAGAGCGCCGCACAACATAAAAGTTTTACTCGATTTTTTTCAAAAAATCGCGGGGTGCGGGGCTGGCCCCGTAAAAAAGGAACGCGAAGCGTTCCTCCGGGAAAGGTGAGCAAACAGTGGAGGCAAACCATCCGGTGGATGGTTTGCCGGGAACGCCTTTGCGGGCCCCCATGCGGAGCGGAAACTCAAACGGGGCATCCGAAAAAAGCTTTCTGTTTCCGCCGCGCTTGAACTGGATCGGGTCGGGCCGGGAGCCGAGATTGGACACCATTTGCGCCGCACACAGCGATCTCTGTGGAAACGTCATTTTGAATGGATTCTCTGTCGCGGGCAGAGCTTGTTGGGACAGATTTCTGCGGGACCGGCAGCGTTTGGGCTGGGCGGATTCCGCACATGCTCTGCCCCACAGGATCGCAAAGGCGGTCAAGCGATCCATCCACTGGATGGATCGCCCTCCCTGTTTGCTCACCTCTCCTGTGCGCTTCGCGCTTTTTTGCTTGTGGGGGCTTCTCGCCCCCACACCCCATCGCAAGCTTTTGAAAAAGCTTGAGCAAAACTTTCAATTTTTAGTGACTTAACACTATTTTTTATTTTGGAGGCAGCTATGAAAGAATTATTGTTGGGAAACGAAGCCGTCGCCCGCGGCCTTTATGAAGCAGGCGTCACCGTGGTTTCCAGCTATCCGGGCACACCCAGCACGGAGATTACCGAAACCGCGTCCAAATACGACGAGATCTACTGCGAATGGGCCCCGAACGAAAAGGTCGCTATGGAGACAGCATCCGGCGCATCGTTCGGCGGCGCAAGGTCTTTCTGCGCGATGAAGCACGTCGGACTGAACGTGGCGGCGGATCCGCTGTTCACTATGTCGTACATAGGCGTCAACGGCGGAATGGTCGCGGCGGTGGCCGACGATCCGAGTATGCACTCGTCGCAGAACGAGCAGGATTCCCGTCACTATGCGATCGCGGCGAAGATCCCGATGCTCGAGCCGTCCGATTCCGCCGAGTGCCGCGACTTCACCAAGCTTGCATACACACTGTCTGAGCAGTTCGATACCCCGGTGCTCCTGCGCCTGAGCACCCGTATCTCCCATTCCCGCAGCATTGTGGAGCTGGGCGAGAGGGAAGCCTACGAGCGCAAGCCGTATGAAAAGAGCCCGCAGAAGAACGTTATGCTCCCGGCGTTTGCGAAGCCGAAGCACGTCAAGGTGGAGGAGCGCACAGTCAAGCTGACTGAGTGGGCTGAAACCAGCCCGATCAACCGCATCGAGGATAACGGGAGCCGCGTCGGCGTGATCACCGCCGGTTCTGTCTACCAGTATGCGCGCGAGGCGCTGGGCGATACCGTTTCTTATCTGAAAATCGGCATGATCAATCCGCTGCCGGTGGAGCTCATCAAAAAATTTGCCGCGATGGTCGATAAGGTCTACGTGATCGAGGAGCTCGACGACATCATCGAGACGCACTGCCGCAAGATCGGCATTTCTGTCATCGGCAAGGAGATCTTCCCGCGCTGCGGCGAGTTTACCCAGAACGTCATCCGTGAGTGCATGGGTCTGGAACTCCCGGAAAATCATAAGGTCGACGCCGAAATCCCGGCCCGTCCGCCTGTGATGTGCTGCGGCTGCCCGCACAGAGGCGTGTTCTATGTGCTCAAAAAGCTGCGCCTGTACGTCAGCGGCGATATTGGCTGCTATACGCTCGGCGCGTCCGCACCGCTGAGCGCGATGGATACCTCCATCTGCATGGGCGCATCCGTTTCCGCGCTGCACGGCTACAATAAGGCCATCGGCCCGGATGCCGAAAAGAAGTCCGTTGCGGTGATCGGCGATTCCACGTTCATCCATTCCGGCATCACCAGCCTGATCGACATCGCGTACAACAAGAGCAATTCTGTGGTGATTATTCTCGATAACTCCATCACCGGCATGACGGGCCACCAGCAGAATCCCACCACCGGCTACACCATCAAGGGCGATCCGACAGCCGCGGTGGATCTGGAGGCGCTGTGCCATTCCGTCGGGATCCCGAACGTGCGCGTCTGTGATCCGTACAATCTCAAGGAGATGGAGAAAGCGGTGCGCGAGGAGCTCGTCTCCGACGGCGCGTCCGTTATCATCAGCCGCCGTCCGTGCGCGCTTTTGAAATATGTGAAGCACAGCGCGCCGCTGCGCGTCGATCCGGAGAAGTGCATCGGCTGCAAAGCGTGCCTGGGCATCGCGTGCCCGGCAATCAGCCTGCGCGGCGGGAAAGCGGAGATCGACCGCACCCAGTGCGTCGGCTGCGGCGTGTGCGAGGGCCTTTGCCCGAAGCAGGCAATTCAGAGCCAGGAGGTAGCTGCGAAATGAGTAAGGTAACCAGCATTTTGATTGTAGGTGTCGGCGGGCAGGGAACCCTGCTGGCGAGCCGGCTTCTGGGCGGCGCTATGATGGATCAGGGCTACGACGTAAAGGTTTCCGAGGTACATGGCATGAGCCAGCGCGGCGGTTCCGTTGAGACGTACGTCCGCTATGGCGATAAGGTGTATTCCCCGCTGATCTCTCTGGGGGAAGCGGATATCCTGCTGGCCTTTGAGCAGTTGGAGGCCGCGCGGTTCCTGCCGTATCTGAAAGCGGGCGGCCGCGTGGTGGTCAATACCCAGAAAATGGATCCGATGCCCGTAGTGGCCGGGAATATGCAGTATCCGGACGGTCTGATAGAGAAGATCCGCGCGCAGGGCGCCGACGTCCTCGCGATCGACGCGCTCTCCCTCGCGGAGCAGGCCGGGTCCGCGAAGGCGGTCAATGTGGTGCTCATCGGCGCGCTGGCAAAGCGTCTCGATACCGATAAGGAGATTTGGCTGCGCACCATTGAAAAGACCGTCCCGCCCAAATTCATTGAGATGAACAAGAAAGCCTTTGAGCTTGGCTACAACGCAGAATAAAACGTCAGGAGGTCAGTTTATGCAGATCCAGCAGCTTTCTATTTTTGTGGAGAACAAGTCCGGCCGTCTGGCCGAGGTGACGGAGCTTCTGGCCGGGGCCGGGATCGACATCCGCGCCATATCCGCGACGGATACGAGCGATTTCGGAATCCTGCGCCTGATCGTCAGCGATCCGGAGAGGGCGGTCCCGCTGCTGCGCGGGGCGGGGATCACGGTAAGCCTGACCGATGTGATTGCCGTCGGCATGATGGACGTCCCCGGCGCATTTGCGAAAGCGGTGCGCACACTGGCGGATCACGGGATCAACGTGGACTATATGTATGCGTTTACCAGCCGCGATCTGGGCAAAGCGTGCGTGCTTCTGCACACCAGCGACAATGAAGCGGCGGTGAAGGTCCTGGGAGCCAGCGGCATTGAGGTGGTTCAGGCGGAGGACATCCGCTGAGCGGCCGAAAAGAAATAGGAAAACCGGAGAAGGATCCTCTGCGGACGAACCGCGGGGGATCTTTTTGCTGTCCGGATCCTGCTAGAAAGTATTTTATTTTTGCGGACTTCTTGTAAAAGCTGGCAGGATAGTGTAAAATGAAACGAGAACCGGATGTGTCTGGGATTCTCCGGATTTTCCGGACGCATGGATTCAGGAATTATCTGGCGGGGCCGGATGATCATAATAAGACAGGAGGATGAAATGATGAAATATTACGTATCGGCAAGCGCCGCGCAGGGCGGGAACGGGACAAAGGAAAGCCCGTTTTCCACGATTCAGGCTGCGGCGGAGATCGCAAAGGCCGGGGATGAGGTGATTGTCGCGCCCGGTATCTACCGCGAGGCTGTCAACCCCAAGAATGCCGGCACGGAGGATGCCCGGATCACCTACCGTTCCGAGGAGAAAGGGAAGGCCGTCATCACCGGCGCGGAACCCGTTACAGACTGGGAACAGGTGGAGGGCAGCGTGTGGAAGTGCTCTGTGCCGAACAGCCTTTTCGGGGACTACAATCCCTATACAACGCTCGTCAGCGGCGACTGGTTTATCGCGTCGTTCATCGCGCACACCGGCGAGGTGTATCTCAACGACAAGGCCATGTATGAGGTGACGTCGCTCGAGGCGGTAAAGAACCCTGTGCGCTCGGTGTGCTCCTGGGATCCGGATTTCTCCGTCTACACCTGGTACTCGGAGCAGGATCAGGAGAACGATGCCACCGTATTTTACGCGAATTTCCATGAGTTTGATCCGCGCCGCGAATGTGTGGAGATCAACGTCCGCCGGACGTGCTTCTATCCGCAGGAGGAGGGCGTCGGCTACATCACGCTTTCCGGTTTTACGGTGACGAAAGCCGCGACGCAGTGGGCCCCGCCGACCGCCTATCAGGAGGGCATGATCGGTCCGCACTGGTCCAAGGGCTGGATCATCGAGGACTGCGATGTTTCCCATTCCAAGTGCTCCGGCATTTCGCTGGGCAAGTACCTCCAGCCGGGGAACGACAATAAATGGCTCCACTGGAAATATAAGGACGGCACGCAGACGGAGCGCGACTGCATCTGCCGGGCACAGCGCGAGGGCTGGACGAAAGAGCGCATCGGCTCACATATCGTCCGCCGCTGCAACATTCACGACTGCGGCCAGACCGGCATTGTGGGTCATTTGGGCGGCGTGTTCTCCATCATTGAGGACAACCACATCCATCATATCAACAACCGCCAGAACCTCGCGGGCGCGGAGATCGGCGGTATCAAGATGCACGCGGCCATCGATGTGATCATCCGCCGCAATCATTTCCACCACTGCACCCGCGGCCTCTGGCTCGACTGGCAGGCCCAGGGCACGCGCGTCACGCAGAACCTGTTCCACGACAATACCATCCCGTTTGAGCATCTCAAGGAAAACGAGGTGACGGAGGGGATCGGCGAGGACATCTTTATTGAGGTATCGCACGGGCCGACGCTCGTCGATCACAATCTGCTGCTCTCCGACCGTTCCCTCAAGCTGGCCACGCAGGGCGTTGCAGTGGTGCACAATCTGATTGCAGGCTCTCTCACGGCCGTCGGTGTCGGCGTGAATAACGGCGCGAAAACGAAAATTTCTCCGCGCTATACGCCGTACCATGTGCCGCACCGCACAGAGGTGGCGGGCTTCATGACAATTCTGCACGGCGATATGCGGTTCTATAACAATATTTTTGTCCAGCAGCCGATCCATCCGTATCTTGCGAAGATGACGCGCGAGAATACCACGAACGACTGGGATGATTTCAACATCGTCGCCGGTACAAAGCCGTATGACGGGTATATGACTGCTGAGGAGTGGGAGCACCAGTTCGACGGCTACTGCGGCATGGGCGCCGGCGCCAGCGACCGCTATTACAATCCGCTGCCCGTATGGATGGGCGGCAACGTCTATTTCAACGGCGCACAGCCGTGCGATAAGGAACAGGATCCCTGTGTGGATACGGAGCATACGGTGCGTGTTGAACTGAAGGAGGAGCAGGGCTCCTGGGTGCTTCACACGGATCTGGGCAAGTATGTCCCGGCCGGTGCAGCGCAGATGATTTCCACAGAGGTGCTCGGCATGGCGTTTGAGCCGGAGCAGAAATTTGAGAACCCGGACGGCACGGAAATTATCTTTGATGAGGATTATTTCGGCAGCAGGCAGGAAACTGTGATTGCCGGTCCGTTCGCGGAGCTGTCTGAGGAAATCAAGGTGTTTTAAAGCTTTCTGAGTGCAAAAGAAAATGGGGGAGGGCGTACCGTTTTTTGGTACGCCCTCCCTTATCTCTGCTCGGACCGGTTTCCCGCTGCGCACCTGCGGTGGGCAGATCGCGCCTGCTCCCTCCGGTCGCCCGGCTGGGTGTGTGATTAAGCTGATATGCCCGCGTTTGAGGATTTCAGGTAGGGGCTTTGACAGGCCATATACACTCTGTTTGGAGGCCCGCAAAGGCGTTCCAGCGTTTCATCCACTGGATGGAACGCTTTCACTGTTTGCTCACCTTTCTGGGGGAACGCTTCGCGTTCCTCTTTTACGGGGGCCAGCCCCCGCGCCCCCGCCGCCTTTTGAAAAAGGCGGGCGAAAACTTTATGTTTTGCTCACCTTTGGCTGAGGGTTAGGAGACGCGCTCCAAATCCCGCTTGAGCCGTTCAATGATCCTCTTCTCCAACCGCGAAATATACGACTGCGAGATCCCCAGTGTATCCGCCACCTCTTTCTGCGTATGCTCCCGGTTATGATCCAATCCGAACCGCAGCTGCATGATCCTCTTTTCGCGCGGATTCAGCCGGTCCACTGCGCGGTGCAGCAGATCGCGCTCCACCTCCTGCTCGATCCCGCGGTTGACGGTATCCTGATCGCTGCCGAGAATATCGGAGAGCAAAAGCTCATTGCCGTCCCAGTCCACGTTGAGGGGATCGTCGATCGATACCTCGTTTTTGAGTTGGGAGCTTTTCCGCAGGTACATCAGGATCTCGTTTTCGATACAGCGCGAGGCGTAGGTGGCAAGCTTGATGTTTTTCTCCGGCCGGAACGTATTGACAGCTTTGATGAGCCCGATAGTTCCGATGGAGATGAGATCCTCCACCCCCGCCGACGGCGATTCAAATTTCCGGGCTATGTATACCACCAGGCGGAGGTTGTGGGTGATCAGCGGCTCGCGGGCGTTTTCCCGTCCGGCCAGAATGTCCTGCATCACCTGCTGTTCCTCCTCCTTAGAGAGCGGGGGAGGGAGGCTTTCCGGGCCGTTGATGTAAAAGACGCCGCCCGCGTGCCTGCGGCTCAGCCAGATAAGGAGCCGTTCCCTGATGTTAGCGAATATTCTGGCGAGTTTTCTTTTCAAGGTTCTTTCCCCCTTTATCAATTTGCCTGCCCTCGGCCAGCAGCTCCGGATTCAGCAGGGCGTGAAAGGTTTCGGACAGCTTTATTCTACATACCGCCACATACACGGCGGAGGATTCCACCGTACAGTCCGCGGTTTTCAGTACGACTTTATCGGGGCGGAATGCGGGCAGGAGCCCGCCGCCTCCGATAGCGTGGAACGGGATCACCCGGATCCGCGCGCCCGGTCTGGACGGAAAGCCGTCCCCGAACAGTTGGGAACGCACTTCGTCCGGAACTGTTTCCCGGATGAACTCATATTCCGCCACCACGACGGGAAATTTGGAAAACGGCTCCTTGAGGCTGTTCCCCGTATCGATCCGTGCCGGGAGACTGGCCTCACAGCCGCCCGCGCAGATGGTGAGCAGGCAGAAGTCCCCCGCGTGTGCGCGCCGTCCCGCAAGCCAGTTCAGGCCGCGGATGGCGAAATAACATGCCACTGTCAGCGCAAACAGAAGCAGCGGCGGGATGTTGAAGTAGACGACCGAGTTTTTCAGGATCAGTCCGCCCGGCGCGAAAAAGTACCACACCGCCATCATGATTCCCGCGAAGGCAAAGTTCATCAGGTAGAAGCACGCCCACACGCGCAGGAACATACCGGAGGAGCCTATGGGGAAAGCCACTGCGACGATGGCGGCCGACAAAGCCAACCGGAGCAGCGCCGCCGGGAATGCCGGGAGTGCGGGCAGCAGGATGATCAGGGAGGAGACAGCCCCAGCTGCCGCGCCGAGTGCGATTCGTTTCCTGGAGCAGTCGAGGTGCAGGAAACAGGAGACAGACAGCAGCAGAAAGTAATTGACGAAAAGATTGACGGCCAGCAGCGTATCGACATAGATTGTTTGCTTCACCTGCATCCCTCCCGCGATGGTGTCTGGAATTTTTTGGATAAGGTTTTATGGACGTTTCGGATCGTGTACAGTAAATTGCCGGACGCTTTGCCCTGTCCAGTATGGGAAGATGGATGTGTGCCGGACTGGAGTGTGTTTTAAGGCTGTAATGACTGAAAAAAGACCAGCTCAGGCGATCGCTGATCTTATTATAGGTGGGGAGGGAGGGGTGAATCTGTCGCAATCTGGCCATGGGACAAACAAAACAGGCCGTCCCGTTTTGTGCAGGACAGCCTGTTTGACAGGGCGGACAGTGTATGGTTCCGCCTTATTTCTGATATTTCTTCAAAATCTGGCTTGCTTTGTCAGGATCCGCAGCCGCTGTGGGATACCATCCGCGGCCGCGGATCTCGTCAAAAATTTCAGCTTCCATTTTATGCTCGTCGTTGAGCAGGCTGAGAAGCTCGTCGCGCAGCGCCGGTGTGAGCGATTCATTGGCAAACGTATTGTACGATTCGGTGATCATTTTCTGGGAAAGGAGCATATCCCGGTAGATATTCTGATCTTCCATACCCGAGCGGTTCATAGCACCCCTCCTGTCATTTTAAAAATTCCAGCAGTCTGTCGTAATGCCCCTGATGCTTCCCGGCCATGCCTTCGCATTTTTTGCGCAGCTCAGGATCCTCACACATCATAGCAAACGCTCTGCATTTTTGGATTAAGAGCTTTTCGCTTTCGAGCTGATCCTCAATCGCGCTGAGCTCTTTTGCTGTCAGGTTCAAAAAATCCCTCCTGCTTTTCCGCTTCCGGGCGGGCTTTTTATGTAGCCCGCCGGACATTTTCGCCGGCTCCCAGTCCAAAACTGACGGAGAGAGCCTGGTCTACCTGGGACATGGACTGATCGTCCAGTCTGCCCATGCGCTCCTTCAGCCTGTGCTTGTCAATGGTACGTATCTGCTCAAGCAAAACGATCGAATCACGGGAAAGCCCCGTATCCTGGGCATTGAGCATGATATGCGTCGGCAGGTTCGCCTTTGACCGCTGACTTGTGATGGCAGCCGCGATCACAGTGGGGCTGAACCGGTTCCCGACGTCGTTCTGGACGATCAGCACGGGGCGCACCCCGCCCTGCTCCGAACCGACGACCGGGCTGAGATCGGCATAATAAATATCGCCTCGTCTGACATTCACTCTATCCACACTCCGAATAAGTTCTGATTTTTGGGCCCAATTTTAGTTTGCCGCAATTTTACGGATTTAATCACAGCGCAGGGAAAAAAATTGGGATTCGTCCCACTATCATAATATTACGCAGCTAGGATCTTGCCCGGAAAAGGGAGCAAAAAATCTGGGATTGTCCATATGATATACGTTTCTTTACACATGAGAAAAGCTGGAAAATGAAGTAAAAAAGCCGTTTGATTCTGTTGATGAAACAAACAGCTATTTCTAAAAAAGTATAAATTAAGAGGATAATTTTTCAATTTGATTTTGCGGAGCCGAGAGACTCTGTAAAAAATATAGGCTTGTTACATATGTTATGCAGACGGGACCATAGCTTTGAGCCAGCTTCTTTGCAAAGATAGGATGGCGGTGCAGACGTCCGGACGGACATCTGATCTATCCCTCTAAAAGGATGCGCTGGATATTTCTTATTCAATTTTTTAGAGGGGTGCGTAACTGCTTCAACTGAGCTCCCAGCTGAGCTATACCTCCAGATTTCGAGAAAGAGCAATTATTCAGTTTTGTGTCCCTCGTGATGGGGAGCGGCGGGTGCTGGTACACGCTTGTACCGGGCTTCCAGCTGAGCTATACCTCCAGATTTCGAGAAAGAAGTAATTATTCAGTTTTGTGTCCCTCGTGGAGAGCAGTGGGGGCTGGGACACACTTGTACCGGGCTTCCAGCTGAGCTATACCACTATATTCTTCCAAAAATGTAAGTTTACAGGGGATGTAATATAAATTGTCAATTATTGTGCACATTGGGGGCATACTTTTGATTTCACAGGCTTCCAACTAAGCTATACCCCCATATAACCGGAACCCCTTTTTCTTTTATCTCTGTCCAATATGTATTGTAGC
>DVHF01000077.1 GCA_018712265.1 Candidatus Gallacutalibacter pullicola | reverse complement strand
AGGCGCGCACTCTTTCGGAAATGCGAAGGCATTTCCGAACCGGAGGATCCCCACAGACCAAGCGTTGGAACGAAGTTCCACAGCGCTGCGCTGCTCCGGGCACAGTTAGCGCGTACCAGCCTGCGGAGACTCGGACGCGAGGCTTGTACCTGATATAACGCTGAGATCGGAGGGATCAGCCGGGGGTCTTTAGTGGGAGTCCACAGACTCCCCCTGAATGGTCTTTTGCATCCTTTTCTTCCATAAGAAAAGGATGAGCCGGGGGGCAGGGGCGGCTTGAGCGCCCCGCACTCAGTGAAGCTGTAAGCTTCAAAATTGTGCGCTCCGCCCAAGCTGGGCGAAAAGCTAAACTGCGGTGTGCTTCCCACCGCGACACCGTGCCCGCGGCAATGGTATTCCCGCGGAGGTCACGACGCGCGGCGCGAATTACGTCAAGGCTTAGCCTTGTCAGCGACCGGAGGGAGCGCTCCGCGTTCTGCTCACCGCAGGTGCGTCAAGGCTTAGCCTTGCGCCGGAACCTGCAAGGTCTGATAGATCAAAAGCCCGAAACGGCAAGTTTCATATTTTAAGCCTGCGCTGTGTCCTTTCTGCTGATATTGTACCATGCTGAGGGGACGGAGTACAAGCGTAAACCGGAATTTTGCCGGGATAAAATACGGCGGTTCGGATATTTAGATTTTCCCTTTCGATTTGAAAAACTCTGCGCATCAGGTTCCTGCATCACTTTATATGGCATAAGTCTCAAGATCTTGGACACAAAATCAAAACCAGCGCAAAATTTTAGTGACTTTATAGAAAGAATGTTGTATAATAAAGAAAAACATCCGCACCGGCAGACTTCTCTCTGCCCGGTGATTTAGGAGGGATTTTCTAATGGGAATCAGTGAAGTGCGCGAATATGACTGCTGGCTTCAGGGCCGCGGTCAGAACCAGTTTTCCGATGCGTTAAAAAACTGCCTTTCCAGAATTGTGGTAAAAGAGGACTGCCTTGTGGTGAAGCAGGCTGCCCTCGAGCTTCAGCGCGGCTTAAAGCGTATGTTCGGCGTGGACGCCGCAATCACAGATACCATCCAAAAGCCATGCACCGTTGTCGGCACAGCAACGGCTGTCTCCGAGCTGACGGGAAAGACTGTCTCCTGCGATCGCGCAGAGGGCTTCTGCATTGAGATCGGGGACGAGCTCTCCGTCGTGGCCGGCGCGGACTGCAACGGCACGCTTTACGGCGCGTTCCGTCTGCTGATGGAACTCGCCAAGGGCGCAGGCACCGGCTTTTCGCTCGAGGACGCCCCGCGTTCCGGCATCCGCATGATCAACCACTGGGACAATCTGGACGGCACCATCGAGCGCGGCTACGCCGGTCCGTCGCTGTTCTATAAGGACGACAAAATCGATTACGATCCGCAGCGCATCGAGGACTATGCCCGCCTGCTGGCGTCTATCGGCATCAACTGCCTGTCCATCAACAACGTCAATGTACGCAAGACGGCAAAGCTCCTGATCACCGAGCAGTTCCTGCCCGACGTGGCAAAGCTTGCCGATATCTTCCGTCCGTTCGGGATCCGCCTGATGCTCAGCATCAATTTCGGTGCGCCGTATTCCTTCGGCGATCTCGATACCGCAGATCCGCTCGATCCGCGCGTGGGCGAATGGTGGGCCAAGCGCGCCGACCTCGTCTACAAATACATCCCGGATCTGGCCGGTTTCCTCGTGAAAGCTGACTCCGAGGGCGAAGCCGGTCCGTTCCAGTACGGCAGGGATCACGCCGACGGCGCGAATATGCTCGCCAAGGCGCTCAAGCCGCATAACGGCACGGTGATCTGGCGCTGCTTCGTGTACAACTGCACGCAGGACTGGCGCGACCAGACTCAGGACAGAGCCTGCGCCGCCTACGACCACTTCATGCCGCTTGACGGCCGGTTCGACGACAATGTCATCCTGCAGATCAAGCACGGCCCCTACGACTTCCAGGTGCGAGAGCCCGTCACGCCGCTGTTCGGCGCGCTGAAAAAGACCCGCCACCTCATCGAGTTCCAGATCACACAGGAGTACACCGGCCACCAGATCGACGTGTGCTTCCTCCCCTATATGTGGCAGGACGTCTACCACTTCGACACAAAGCACGGCGAGAACAGCACCATCGGCGGCATGATGGGCAACCGCATCTCCGGTGCAGTCGCTGTGGGCAGCGTCGGGCGCGACGAAAACTGGACGGGCAATACGCTGTCGCAGGCAAACTGGTTCGGTTTCGGCCGTCTGGCCTGGAACCCGGATCTCACCGCTGAGGAGATCGCGGACGAGTGGGTCAAGCTCACCTTTGGCCTCGATCCGGAGGTGGACGCCGCCGTCAACAAGATCCTCATGATGTCCTATCCCACCTACGAAAACTACAACGCGCCGTTCGGCGTGTGCTTCATGGTAACGCGCAGCCTTCATTACGGTCCCGACATCGAGGGATATGAATACTCAAGATGGGGAACCTATCATCGTGCCAACTGGGAGGCCGTGGGCGTCGACCGCACGCCGTCCGGCACGAACTACACCGGTCAGTATGCGCCGGAGAACGCCGCAATGTTCGCGGATCTGGCCACCTGCCCGGAGAACCTGATGCTGTTCTTCCACCGCGTGCCGTACAGCTATGTGATGAAAAACGGCAAGAATCTGCTCCAGAACATCTACGATACCCACTTCAAGGGCGTCGAGCAGGTGGAGGAGATTATCCGCACCTGGGAGGGCATTCAGGATAAGATCGGCTCCGCGGTATACGCATCCGTGCGCGAGCGCATGGGCCGCCAGCTGACGAACGCCATCGAATGGCGCGACGTGGTGAACACGTATTTCCACCGCCATACGGGTATCCCGGACGAGCAGGGCCGCAAGATCTACGACTAAGCCACAGGTGAGCAAAACATAAAAGTTTTGCTCAAGCTTTTTCAAAAGCTTGCGACGGGGTGTGGGGGCGAGGAGCCCCCACAAGCCAAAAAGGAACGCGAAGAGTTCCCCCCAGAAAGCTGAGCAAACAGGGAGGGTGAACCATCCAGTGGATGGTTCACTTGACCGCCTTTGCAGCATACGGGGCACACAGCCCGTATCCGGCCCGCCTGTGAACCATTCTCCGAACGCGGGCGGCTGCACATCAGCGCAAAATTGCGCATATTCCCTTCTAAATCTATATATTTATGGAGGTAATCATCATGAATCTGAATCAAGCTTCCCTCAAGGATAAAGCCCTTTGGGAAAAAGCAGGGATCACCCTCCCGCAGTTTGACAGGGACGAAATGATCCGCAAAACCACCGAGGCTCCCGTCTGGATCCACTTCGGCGCGGGCAATATCTTCCGCGGCTTCCCGGCGGCGCTCCAGCAGAACCTGCTGAACAAGGGCCTGTGCGATAAGGGCATCGTCGTGGCCGAGGGCTTCGACTGCGAGATCATCGACAAGGCCTACAAGCCGTTCGATAACCTGAGCCTGCTCGTAGTGCTCAAGGCTGACGGCAGCATCGACAAGGAAGTGATCGCCAGCGTGGCGCAGTCCCTGCGCGCCGGTACGGACGATCAGGACGACTGGAACACCCTCGTCTCCTATTTCCGCAATCCGTCCCTCCAGATGGTAAGCTTCACCATCACCGAAAAGGGCTACGGCCTGACGAATTCCGCCGGGCAGTACCTGCCGTTTGTGGAGCAGGATTTCGCCCGCAAGACCGAGATCCCGCAGGGCATGATGGGCAAGCTGACGCTGCTGTGCTATGAGCGTTACAAGGCCGGCGCGCTGCCGATCGCGCTCGTCAGCATGGACAACTGCTCCCACAACGGCGAGAAGCTGCAGACCTCCGTCATGGCGACGGCTGAGAAGTGGCTCGAGAACGGCTTTGTGGACGACGGCTTCCTCGCGTACCTCAAGGACGAGAGCAAGGTTTCGTTCCCGTGGAGCATGATCGACAAGATCACCCCGCGTCCGGATCCGAACGTGCAGGAGATGCTCAAGGAATGCGGCTTCGACGACACCGACATCATCATTACATCCCGCAACACCTACACTGCGGCGTTTGTCAATGCGGAAGAAGCGCAGTACCTTGTTGTAGAGGACAAGTTCCCGAACGGCCGCCCGCCGCTTGAGGAATCCGGTCTCATCTTCACCGACCGCGACACTGTCAACATGACCGAGAAGATGAAGGTCTGCACCTGCCTCAACCCGCTGCACACCACCCTTGCGATCTACGGCTGCCTGCTGGGCCACAAGCGCATCTTTGAAGAAATGCGCGACGACGTCCTCAAGCGCATGATCGAGCGCATCGGCTACGACGAGGGTCTGCCGGTGGTTGTCGATCCGAAGATCATCCGCCCGATCGACTTCATCCGCGAGGTTCTGGAGGTCCGCCTGCCGAACCCGTTCATGCCCGACACGCCGCAGCGCATCGCGTGCGATACGTCCCAAAAGCTTTCGATCCGCTTCGGCGAGACGATCAAGGCGTACCAGCGCGACCCGAACCTCGACGTTCATTCCCTGAAGCTGATCCCGCTCGTATTCGCGGGCTGGTGCCGCTATCTGATGGGCATCGGCGACGACGGCGAGCCGTTCGAGATCAGCCCGGATCCGCTGCTCGGCGAACTTCAGCCGCATTTCGCAGGCGTGAAGCTCGGCGATAAGGGACCGTTCCACGATCTGCTCCAGCCGATCCTGAGCAACGCGAACCTGTTCGGCGTGGATCTGTACGAGGCGGGTCTCGGCGAGCTCACCGAGAGCTACTTCGCAGAGCTCGTCGCGGGCAAGGGCGCTGTGCGCGCAACGCTCGAGAAATACGTCCTCGGCTGATTTTTTCAACGCACCAAAGCCATACCGCGCAGTCCGCTGTGCAGGATACCGCGGTATGGCTTACACCCATCCGGGCGGCGTTCCCGTCCGGGTGGATCTTTCTGTAAGGAGGAAGTTTCCCCTATGAAAATGGTATTCCGCTGGTTCGGCGAAAAGCACGACAGCATCCCGATCCAATACGTGAGCCAGATCCCGAACGTTTCGGGCGTCGCGGCCACGCTGATGGACAAGCAGGCCGGCGATCTCTGGACCGCCGACGAGATCGCCGCGCTCAAGAACAGCATCACGGCGGCGGGCCTCGAGATGGAGGTCATTGAGAGCGTCAATATCCACGACGATATCAAGCTCGGCGTGCCCTCCCGCGAAAAGTACATCGAAAACTACAAAGAGACCATCAAGAACCTCGGTCAGGCCGGTGTTCGCGTGATCTGCTACAACTTCATGCCGATTTTCGACTGGATGCGCACCGATCTGTGGAAGAAGCTCGACGACGGTTCCGAAACTATGAGCTACGACCACACCGTGATGGAGAGCATCGGTGAGCCGAACGAGATGATCCGCCGCTTTGAAGCAGGCTCCGGCGGGTTCTCGCTGCCCGGCTGGGAGCCGGAGCGCCTGAGCATGGTCAAGGAGCTGTTCCGGAAATACGACGGCATCACCCATGACGATCTGATGGATCACCTGCGCTATTTCCTCGAGCAGATCATGCCTGTGTGCGAGGAGTACAATGTCAAGATGGCTATCCATCCGGACGATCCGCCATGGGATCTGTTTGGTCTGCCGCGCGTGCTCAAGGACCGCGACAGTATGCAGGAGATCCTCACCATGGTGGACAACCCGTACAACGGCATCACGCTGTGCACCGGATCGCTCGGCGTAAGCCCGGACAACGACATTCCTGCGCTGATCCGCGAATTCGGCGCGAGAATCCCGTTCGCACACGTGCGCAACTTCAAGCGTACTGCTGACAAGACCTTCTGGGAGACCTCGCACTTCACGCCGGATGGATCGCTCGATATGTATGCGATCGTCAAGGCGCTGCACGACTGCGCGCCGGATTGCTACATTCGTCCGGATCACGGGCGTATGATCTGGGGCGAAAAGGGACGTCCGGGCTACGGCCTGTATGACCGCGCGCTTGGCGTGGCGTATATCAACGGGCTGTGGGAGAGCATGGACCGCCAAGGTTAACCACCGCACCAAAGGCAAGTAAAACATAAAAGTTTTGCTCAAGCTTTTTCAAAAGCTTGCGACGGGGTGTGGGGGCGAGAAGCCCCCACAAGCCAAAAGGAACGCGAAGCGTTCCCCCAAAAAGGCGAGCAAACAGAGAAGGGGAACCATCCGGTGGATGGTTCCCCTGAACGCTTTTGCGGACCCGAGAGGAACCGCGTATCCTCAACCGGTATGCCCCGCGTCCCTTTTTCAAGGTAAGCAGTGATGACAGCTGTTGGAGAAAAAACATGAAAAAACTGACATGGTACGGCGTAGTATTCGCCCTGTTCCTATTGTTTCTATACATCATGGGAACTTATGATTTTTTTATGATGCTAAATCATAACGACGCCTATTATTCAAGCAGAGGATATGGAGAAATCGTTCATCATTACTTTACCGATTATCCTGTTCCCGGCTTGATTTTATGGATCGGCAATCTGATAAGCGGCCTGGCCGCTCCTATCTTATATCTGCTGAAAAATAAGCACGCCTATCAAACGGCGTATGCTTCCTTTCTGTTTGATCTGTTCCTGATCTTATTTGGTGCGATATTCAAGAATCGATTCCAAGTCTTTGAAGCGCCCATTATTTGCTTTGATATTTTCATCTTGATCATCACTTTTCTGTTTGGCCTGTTTCTTCATTTACAGGCAAAAAAATTGCGTGGAAATGAAGAAGCGTAAACATCTATACGATGTTCTGTCCGCTTTACTCCGCCTTGCGGAAGATCCTCCGGAATGCCCAGTTCGTAAACGGAGCGGCGGCAAAAAAGTTCCAGAAAAAGGCCATCGGGAAATTCTTGATCACGGTCCCGATCCAGATCGCCGGCAAGCTCGACAGCGAGGCGCCTCCCAGAATCAAACTGAACAGGATAGACGCCGCCAGGCTCATCGTGGGACACATCACTGCGACTGTCCCGCCTTGGCGCAGCAGTCGGCACAGGTAGGGATTATCGACAGCCGGATTGCAGTGCCGCGAGGCTATGTACGCGCCCAGACGGTTTCCAAACAGGCTGGACAGCACAAACACAATCAGCCCCATGTACAGCGATTCTTTGAATGCTTCCCAAAAGACAACGCCGGTCAGATTGCTGAATCCGCCCTCCTGCAAGGGGATTCCCATTTTAATGGCGGTATTGTAAACCTCCATCCCGTACGCCATAGCGTAGGACATGATCAGCCCGAAAATAATTTTCTGTGTTTTTGTTGACGGCATAACTGTATTTCCTCCTAAGCATCCCCCGTCCAGCAGACAGCATATCCGCTGCGGCGGAGCGTAATGACGGGCAAAAAAGAAAGCGCATAATACCCGCGAACGGATATTATACGCTTTGCTTTTTGCTACACGATATTATTTTTTATCACATTTTTCGACAAAAGTCAAGCGTAAGCCGGGCGTCCCTTTTCAAGATAGGTAGTGATGCTCCAAACTCCGGCGGTTTCATCAGACGGCCGACACAATCCGCACCCACAACCCGCCTTGAAGAAGCGGCCCCCGGCGTGTGCCGCCAGACCGACAGCGACCCGGAAACGGGCTGCATGGAATTTGACATCGAGAAAGGCCGCTTGTCTTGACCTCTGACCGCCCCATACAGTGAGGAACGCTGGGAAGCGGTGCGGCGGTTTGTCAGAGAGAATAACGCCGCCGACAGGCTGAAATGAAGTAGATTTATTCACTGCCTTATGGTATCATTTTCTTAAAGCAGTAGAACGACAAATCGGAATTTGAATATCAGTAAATTATGACCTCTCAACAGAGGTTACAGTGTTTTAATAAAATCCTCCAAAAGCCTTGAAAATAAAGGATTTATCGCAATGTGTCTGCCTTATCTCTTTATACGGTTACACACAA
>DVHF01000076.1 GCA_018712265.1 Candidatus Gallacutalibacter pullicola | reverse complement strand
CGGATTCCTCGGTGGTAACAGCAAGCGTATTGAGAGCCAAAGGGTGCGCTCTTGTTACCGGAAAAACTCTGCGCCTGATAATGCTCTTATGTCATCGCACAACTGCCCGGCAAGCTGTTTCGCTTATTTCGAGCGCGGGATGTCCGGAATCCTCGGAGTGTAACCTCTCCCTATTTCGCTCAGGCCGGGCAGAGCGGTCATCCCGCGTGGGCCTGCGGCCCAATGCTTTTGCGTTCAGAAAAACTGTCCGGCAGAAAGTTTCATCAGAAACTCTTACCTCGGTAGATCCTCTTTAGGGCCGCGTTCCGCGCGGCCCTTTATGTGCGCTTGAGTTCGGTGAAAGGGTTTCAGGGCTTGATGAGATATTTCCCCTTGGCACGCAGGGCGGGGGTGCTCAGGATAGCTTCCAGCTTATCAAGACCACAGATTTCCGCGATCATGCTGGTGACGTCCAGACGGCCCGAATCTATCAGATCCAGCGCGCGCTTCTGCGTATACGGATTGATATAGGACGCTTTCAGCTCCAGCTCTTTCTGGAAAATCTGGAACGGCTTCACCGAGATCGTCTGATCCGGTTTTGTCAGGCCGAACATCATCACGACCGCCTTGTTCCCGGCAATCTCGATCGCCTGCTCCATCGTCTCCGGACGTCCGGCACATTCGATTACCGTGTTGATCCAGTCCATCCCGGATTTTCTGAGCTGCTTCGGGACGTCCTCATGGAGCGGATCCAGACACACGTCCGCGCCCAGCTTCTTTCCAACCTCGCGCTTGCTCTCCACCGGCTCCAGCAGGGCCACCCGCGCGGCTCCCGCCAGCTTGGCAAGCTGTACCATCAGCAGGCCGATCATCCCGCCGCCAATCACCACCACCTGGTGTCCCGGCTGGATATTGCACAGGTCGATCCCGTGCAGGCAGCAGGCGGCAGGCTCCGTCATCGCGCCCTGCTCAAACGTCGTGTTCGCACCCAGACGGTATACCTGACGCTGGTTCACCGCACAGTATTGGGCGAACCCGCCGTCGACCGTCGTGCCGTAGCCGATCATATGCTCGCAGTAGTGCGCCAGCCCTTTCCGGCACGGATCGCACGCGCCGCAGTAGCAGTTCGGATCAATGCACACGCGATCGCCCGGCCGGAAGCCGCTCACCTTTTCTCCGGTTTTCGCTACAACACCGGAAAATTCATGCCCCAGAATCGTCGGCGGCGTGACGTCGGCGGCACCCTTGTCGCCCTCGTAGATATGTACGTCCGTGCCGCACACGCCGCAGACCTTTACCTCGATGAGCACGTCCTCCGGCCCGACCTCCGGCATCGGGCGGTCCTCCACCCGCAAATCATGCTTTCCATAAAACACTGCGCTTTTCATCTTTTTGACTCCTCCTGAATTGAAATCTTTTTATGACTGCCCCCGTTCCAGCGGGGGATTTTTTCTGCATTTGGATCGCGGCGGGTGGGCTTTATTTGGCCTGTGCGAAATAATACGCATCTTCAACCCATCCCATAAGTTCTCCGTCGATATCCTCTTTTTTCCCTATCACAATATGGGTTGTCCACCGTCCGGGATACGGTTCCGTTTTAACCGATACGCGGGAAGAGTCCAGAGGATACGGCATCCCCAGCGTAATCACCAGATACGGCTGCGGCAAATCCTTCTTTTTCTTCACCCGAAGGAAGGAAGCGCAGGCAAAAATGTGCCTGTTTGAAAAGGATATCTGTGATTTCCCCACTTTGGTTACCGTATCGGGATACCGCCCGCATACCGCCTCCAGAAAGGCTTCATATAACGGCAGTGCGTCAGGCTGCTGCTCAAAAAACATAAGCGTTCCGCTGTCCATATTTTCATCCCCCAACCGCCGCGGCTTTTTCATCCTCCTGTCCTTCCGTGCAAAGTCCTGCGCCGCCCGTCACCGGTTCACCCACCGGATCTGCTGATCGCGGATCAATTCGTACCGCTTCAGCTCGCGGCCGTCCAGATCCTCGCGGAACAGATCCACCGCGGCGATCTGGTTGTTTTCATACGTCTTGTAATAATAAATCCCGTGATCCGCGTCGATACAGCACGAATACGCCGTAATATCGCACCTGCCCTCCGGCGTCACGACAGCGCCGCGCACCATCGCGACGGCGTCGAGGATATGGAAAAACTGCGCGGGCGTCAGATCCCCGGCGGAGTTCTCCCGCAGGAACGATGCTTTCACGAACCGCGAGGACGGCGAAAAATCACCGGGCAGTCCTATCGCGCCCATCCCCTGACCAAACGGTTCCAGTCCCAGACCGCCGCCGAACCGGTTTTCCGGGGATTTCGCCGTCAGGTTCAAATAACAGCGGAGATTCGTCAGATGGTACGGGAACGGCGGATTATTCGTCAAAACGCCTGCGGGATTGTCGTACACGTGAAGCCCGTCCGCGCACGATTCCACCACGATCGACTGCTCCCGGTCCGCGATATGCCAGTGCAGGGGCGCGACCGGAAGCCCCTCCCGGAACGGAATCGCAGTCAGCCGGGTATTTTCCAGCAGCCGCTTCGCCTCGTCCACGCTGGCGCACGTGCCCAGCACCCACAAAATCAACTCATAAGGCGTGAGATTTTCCCGTCCAGGCTCCGCCTGTGCGGCGTACTGTGCGTTCCCCGGGAAATTCAGCCCCGCCATGCACAGGCCCTTTTCGTTGGCTGCCTCCGCATACAGCGGATAATCCTCCGCGCCGCCAGCCATCCCGATCATTGCGTAATGATGTTCCAGCGGATCGCCCGTTTTGCGCGCGATCGGATAATTCCGCGGCGTGACGAACACCTTTTCCCCAAAGGAATATTCCAGATCCAGATTCCTGCCGAAATAAAATTCATTTCCTGTCATTGCAATGCTGGTACACATTTTCAATCCTCCCGTCTGCTGCCGCAGTGTTTTCACAGTATCCCCAAAGACACCCTGAAATATGCTCTTTTCCAACACTCCGGGCCGCTCCTCATGCTATCCAAAGTATATCATCCCCCGGCGTTTTCCGCAAGACATCCCCGAACAGTCCCCACCCGAACCCGTTTCCGCAAAGCCGCAGTCTGAATCTGTCCGGCAGGTTTTCCAAGTCCAGCGAAACGCGCCATACAAAAAAGCGTTCCCGGTCGGATCGCACGGCTGATTGGGCAGCTCCGCCCCACCCCCGCACCGCTGCGCGCGGCAAAGGGGGTTTGGGGGATTCCCCCAACCAACCGGATGATCCATCCGGAAACGCTCTTATTTTTTGGATAAATCAAAACCATAACTTCCTTTCCAACGAACGTTGGAAAGGGGATGGGTCCGGGACTGCGTCCCGGCGCGGGTGCAGGGCCGCGGAGGCCCTGCCGGGGTTTGGGGCAGAGCCCCAACCAACATTTACAGCAGGGAGGCGCGGAGCTCCTCCGGGCTCTTGGTGGAAAGGAGGGCCGGGGCGATGTCGAAGATGGTGCGCGCGCCGGTCTCACCCTTTTTGGCAAGACGCGCGATCGCTCTGGCGTAGCTTACCAGCACGGACGCCGTGAACTCCGCATTGGAATCCAGCTTCAGCGAGAATTCCATCACGTGGCTGTTCGCGCCGTGGTTCGTCTTGCCGGTGCGGATCACAAAGCCGCCGTGCGGCATCTTGCTGTGATCCCTCTTGAGTTCTTCCTCCGTGATGAACGTCACGGTCGTGTCATAATCCGAGAAATAGTTCGGCATCGTCTTGATCTGACGCTCGATCTCGGCCTTGTCGGCGCCCTCCTCGGCCACCACATAGCACTCGCGGGTGTGCTTCTCACGAGTGGTGAGCTCCGGCTCGCTGCCGCTGCGGACGGCTTCCATCGCGCTCTCTACCGGCACCGTGTACTGGATCGCGTTCTTTACGCCCGGGATCCTGCGCAGCGCGTCGGAATGCCCCTGGCTGACGCCGCAGCCCCAGAACGTATAATGACTGCCCTGCGGGAGGAACGCTTCGCCGTACAGACGGTTGAGCGAGAACAGGCCCGGATCCCAGCCAATGGAGATCAGCGCAAGCTTGCCGGATTCCTTGGCGGCCTTGTCCATCGCCGCAAAATATTCCGGGATGCGTGCGTGCGTGTCGAAGCTGTCCACCGTGTTGAACATCGCAGCAAGCTCGGGTCCCATTTCCGGCAGATCCGTCGCGGAACCGCTGCACAGGATCATCACGTCCACCTTGTCCTTCATCGAGGCCGCATCGCTGAGCGAATACACCTTGATTCCCGGCGTGACCGTCTTGACAGAGGACGGATCGCGGCGCGTAAATACGCCGACAAGCTCCATATCCTCGCTTTGCAGCACAGCCAGCTCGGCCCCGCGGCCAATGTTGCCGTAGCCCACAATACCTACCTTTATTTTCTCGTTCATGCAAACATTCCTCCAATGGCTTTTGGGCCCTGCTGAACACGGGAGCGCCGGATTTTCCACAATCACGGGGCCGCTGTGTGGAAAACGTACGGGAGACACACAAGGATATCCCATCCGCTTTTTGACGTAGCAGCCTGTCCCGCCTTGCAGAACAGCAGCGCCCCCGACGGTTTCAGCAGAGCCTGTAATTTTTACTATTTTACAATTCCCTTCACCTGCGGTGGGCAGAACGCGCACGCGTCGTACCTCCGCTTGGCTTCGCAGTATGATTGAGCAGAGATGCCCGCGTTTATAGTGCTCTGCGAACATTATGCCACACCTGCGGTGGGCAGCAGGCTAAGCCTGCCTGTGGACATTATACCATAATCCTACTTTTGCGTATAGAGGATTTTTTCCCCTTTCCTGCAAGATTGTATCAATTCCTGAATTTCTGGCATTATAGGACGGCGCTTTTCGGCATTTTTGCAAGTTCTTCATTCGATTCCTGCAAATCGCGTCCGCATCCGCTTATTCCAGCGCGATATACGGGCGCAGTCCCTCCGCCTCGACTGTCCAGCCCTCCGGGAATCCGGGATGCTCCGCCCCGCAGCCGGGATAGCCCGCGGCCATCATCGCGGCTGCCAACAGCAGGCTCCCGTTGCCCGGCAGGTACAGCGGCAGATCGTCGCGCGAAAGCTGGCGATTGTGGCCGTTCTCGGTGTAGTCGTTCTTTTCGGTCTTGATCAGCAGGGCATCCACGGCTGTCTGCGGCAGTCCGAGACGCGTCGCTGTCATCGCAATCACGCCGAAATCCCAGCCCCACATCGACGGGTAATCCCATTCGCGCAGCACCCTGTCGAGCGTGCGCGCCATCGTTTCCCGATCGATGCGCTCGCTGTCAAGCAGTCCATAGGCGCACAGCATCGACGGGTGATCCGTCGCCGCCACCGTGAAGGTATCCGGGCACCGCTCCTGCGCCACATAGACGCCGTCGTGGACGGGCGGTACGGCCATGCGGTCGATGATATCCTGCCACAGCGGATCCTCCGGCAGTCCCAGACGGCGCTTCCATGCCTGCGCGTACCGCAGCCCGGTGCGCCAATATTCCAGCTCATATGTCGGATTGATGCACGTGGCGGGATCGTGCCGCTCCTGCGCCGGGATGCACGGCGGCCCCAGCACGTACCGTCCGTTTTCCGCGTCGTAATGCGCGTAATCGGCCATAAATTCTGCGGATTCAAACATCACATCGCGATACTTTTCGAGCGTCTCCCTGTCGGGGTGCGCCTGGTAGCACCATTCCAGCATACAGATGATATGCGGCTGCTGCCAGATCAGTAGCGGGGCGATCGTGGATGGGCTGTCCACCGCGTTCTCGGCCACCATCTTCGGCCAGCGCGCGCCCTTGTAGCCCTGACTGCGCGCCAGCGCCCGCGCGTCGTCCAGATGCTTCAGGTACCACTGCATACTCTTTTCGAGATACGCGGTGCGGCCCCAGAAATGGAAGTGCGCGCTGTGCCAGAAGTGCATTTCGAGATGGAACTTGCCGTACCAGCTGTTGCAGGTGAGGCCCGTCTCGGCGGGCGGCACAGATCCGCCGCACTGGAGCGCCGTAACGTACTGCGACAGGATGATCCGCCGCTCCAATTCAAACGCGCGCGGATCCTGTGAACGGTTCAGACGCAGGATGCCGCCGTCCTGCCAATAGCGTTCCCAATGCGCCGCGCTTTTTGCGAACGCTTCTCCCGCGTCGGACGGCGCCGCCTTTTCCCGGGAAAACAGGAACGATGCCTCCGACAGGTTCCCGGAAATCACGAACGTGTGCGTATCCGTCTGCTCCATCCTTGCGCCCGGGAAGCTCGCCGCCACCTCGTACTGATCCCTGTCCAGCGTACGGGAAATCCGGGCGGATCCGCAGCCGCCTTCCATCGTGCTGGTATGCGCGGCCCCATTCTCCCAGTCGGAGCCGTTCTTTCGGTGCGATCCATACGGGAACCGGATCTCGATCGCGATGCGGCCCTCGTCCGCCATGGGAGATTTTATCCGCACGGACATCTGATCCCGTTCCGGATGGCAGCACGTCTCGACGCGGCACGGCTCGCCGAACACGGTGAACTCGCTGTACAGGATTCCGGCATACAGATCGAGCGTCTGGGAAATACCGCCGATATCCCCGCGGCTGGCACGGCGGCCGTCCTTTCCGGTGAACGCGAAGCCGATGCGCGCCAGATTGAGCCTGTGCGGGTTCTGGCGCAGCCAGTTATAGACGTCCTCGTTGCCGGGCGCGGGATCTTTTGCGTACCCAACGGTACGCCCGTATGTATCGAACGGGGTGAGCACCAGATCGTCCCGCGTGACGGAGAACCGCTCTGCGGAGAATGGGTAGCTGTGCCAGCCCCAATGCGACATCGTGCAAAGCGGCAGTCCCTGCTCATATCCTTCCGGGAAGCTTTGCAGACCTGTGGGGTCGGCGGTGAATACGAATTCCCCGTTCCCCACGCTCAGCGGCGAATCCCAGACAAAGCTGTCCAGTTTTGGATTGTGGAGCCGTACCAGCTCTCTGCGGTCGATTGACATGGCGTGATTCTCCTCCCTGTATCAGAAACTATCTTTATTTTTCATTATAGGGGATATTTCATGAAAAGTCCAACAATTCTCCTGATTTTCCGGTTGTTTTCAAAACACCCTGTAAATAGATTTGCTCTGCCCGGGCAAACGGGAGTTTTTGAAGCTTACAGCTTCACCGTTTTTCTATCGGCCCTGCGAGGTCCGATAAAATAAAAACAGTGAAGCCTGCGGCTTCAAATACTCCGCCCCGCCCGGGCTGGGCGAAAAATCTGTGTGCTTGCCTTGAACTGTTATATATGATATACTTGTTGTATATTTCAATTGCGTACGTAAATTCTTTAAAAATCAAATACAGAAAGGACGATTCAAATGATTTTTCGCGCCATCGCCAAAACCTCCCGCACCGTAACGTGCGAGCTGTCCGGAAACACCCCGTATTACGCCGCCGAACCGTATGATATCTACGTCAACGGCGAGCTCCACACCGAAAAGGAAACCCGCAATATCTTTACGCTGTTTTCCTTACAGCCCGATACGCTCTATTCCATCCGCGTCAAGAGCGCATCGTCGGAATTTACGCGCGACGTGCGCACCAATACGGAATCCGCACTGATCGACGTCTCTCAGTGCGGCGCATACCGCGACGGCGTACATATCGATACGGGCGCTCTCCAGTGCGCGATCGCCCTGTGCCCGGAAAACGGCTGCGTCTACGTCCCGGCCGGAACCTACCTCACCGGCCCGATCTTCCTTAAAAGCAACATGACGCTGTATCTGGAAAAGGGCGCCGTCCTGCGCGGGCTCAAGGACCGCGCCGATTATCCGATCATGCCGGGCACGGTCAAGCCCTCCGACGGCAGCGGTCACGACTACTATTTCGGCACCTGGGAGGGCGAACCCGACAGCGCCATGGCCAGCCTGATCACCGGTATTGATCTCAAAAACGTCAGCGTTGTGGGCGAGGGCGAGCTCAACGGCAGCGGCGAGGACGGCGACTGGTGGGAGGATCACCGCCATATGCGCCGCGCATGGCGTCCGCGCTCGGTATTCCTGTGCCGCTGTGAGAACGTCCTGCTCCAAGGCTTCCATGTATGCAACTCCCCCAGCTGGACGCTCCACCCGTTCTACTGCACAGACCTCGACATCATCGACGTGCGCATCACCAACCCGCCCGTTTCCCCGAACACCGACGGCATCGATCCGGAATCCTGCCAGAAGGTCCGCATTCTCGGCACGGTGATCTCTGTCGGCGACGACTGCATCGCGATCAAGTCCAGCAAAATCTTCTTCGGCAAGCTGCTCAAGGTGCCGTCCGCCGAGTACGAGATCCGTAACTGCCTGATGCTGCGCGGCCACGGCGGCGTCGTGGTGGGCAGCGAGATCGCCGGCGGCGTGAGCAATATCAGAATCTCCAAGTGCATTTTTGACGACACAGATCGTGGGATCCGCATCAAGACGCGCCGCGGCCGTGGGAACGATTCCGTCGTTGACGACATCTGCTGCGAAAACGTCACGATGAAGGGTGTGCACACGCCGTTCGTCATCAACATGTTCTATTTCTGCGATCTGGACGGCAAGACCCAGTACGTCTGGGAAAAGAATCCTCTGCCCGTCGACGACCGCACCCCGGCCGTGGGAACGCTGCGCGTCCGCGACGTCACCTGCACCGGCGCGCATGAGGCTGGCTGCTACTTCTACGGTCTGCCGGAACAGCCGATCGGCTGCGTCTCGATGAAGAATGTCTCCATCTCCTTTGCTGAGGACGCCGTCCCGGGATATCCGGCGATGATGAGCTACATCACCAAGGAACGCAGGCGCGCGATGTTCGCCTGCAACGTGGCGGAAATCGACTTTGAAAACGTCGTCTTTGAGGGGTACGAGGGCGAAAAGCTGCTTCTCTCCGAGGTGGGCAAGTTCATTGTGGACGGCACGGAGACGCCGTACGAGGACTGCCATCCCGTCAAGCCGGACGGCAGCGTCCCGAGCGAATATTCCATTTGAAAACGCTCCCGTTGGAAAGGATGATCCCTTATGTTCAGGGAAATGCGCCGTAAAAAGCAGGCATTGACGCCGGAGGAATGTGCTGAAATCCTCCGGCGCGGGACATCGGGCGTACTCGCCGTCCTTGGTGACGGCGGGTATCCCTACGCCGTGCCGCTGAGCTATGTGTATGACGGTGAAAAAATCTTCTTCCACTGCGCCAAATCCGGCCACAAGCTGGACGCGATCCGCCAAAACTCAAAGGTTTCCTTTTGCGTCATCGATCAGGATCAGATCGTCCCGGAGGAATACACCACCTATTTCCGCAGTGTGATCGTATTCGGGACGGCCCGGATCCTGACGCAGGAGGACGAAATGCGCGGTCCGATCGAAAAACTGGCGGCCCGGTACGCGCCGGACGACAGGGAGGGCCGCGAGAAGGAAATCGAGCGGGAGATCTCACACATGGCTATGATCGAGCTTACTCCCGACCACATCAGCGGCAAAGAAGCCATCGAACAAGGCTAAGCCTTGAGCAGACTAAGTCTGCACGTAGAACGCGCCGCGCGTCGTACCTCCGCTGAAATTACGATAACCTCAAATACTCTGTCGCGGTGGAAAGCTGGTCGGGGATATGGTATAATATCCGCAGAATGTTATAAACGCGGGCGTCTTAACCCAATCAACCATCTAGCCGGGCGGAGGTACGACGCCTTCGCGTTCTGCCCACCGCAGGTGTGGTATAATGTCAGCAGAAAGCTATGAACGCGGGCATTTCGGCTTTATCGCTCACCCAGCCGGGCGACCGGAGGGAGCGGGCGCGATCTGCCGACCGCAGGTCCGCGATCTACGTGCAAGCTTAACCTGCCTGCTCGCCGCAGGTGCGGTATAATATCAGCAGAAAGTTATAAACGCGGGCATCTCAGCTTAATGAAGCGCCAAGCCATGCGGAGGTACGACGCCTTCGCGGTCCGCCCGCCGCAGGTGCGGTTGAGTATTTTATCCATACAGGGGAGCTTTATCCCGGGATCGACTGGTTCCACGAGTTTTAACCGTTCATTGCCAGTACACCGTAAAAACAGCCGCAAGCCAGAGGCAGGCAGGGAGGATTTTGATGAAGCATTATATCTGGTTCATATTATCCGGCATTTGGATTGTCGCATCCATCACCAATTATTATACTGGTCAAAGCAATACTATTATCCTTTTTAACCTGCTTTCTGCCGCATTATTGGCGGCTCTCGGTGTGATCCAATCCCGTTATGAAAGAAACGGCGACGCAGGAAAAAGGATCTGGAAGCGGGTCTATATCATCTCTTTAATTGCTGTCCTCTTATTCGAGATTGCTGTGCTTGTTTTCCTTATCGTCACATAAAAACGGACCGGGCAATCCAGCCATCAACTGCAAACGGGAATTTAACGCAGAGAAAAAGGAGAATATAATCCATGCTGAAAATCGGCAAAGATTTTATATTTGAGGACGATTGGAGCGGCAGACGGAGCAGTCTTATGTATTCCAAAGGCGACGAGGACGAGCCGGCATCTTGGTCGATCGACATTGGCTTTGCTTCGGGCGATTTTTACGGCGAGGAAATCATGCCGTCCCTCTGCGTCAATCCCATAGATACCGATAAGGAATCCTCTGCGGAATTGGTGGGTGAGTCCTTTTCCGTGGACTCGATCGACGAGAGCTGTGAAAGGGAAGATTCCTTCTACATCTATGAGCATGAGCCTCTTGTCAGCTATTGTGTGGAAGTCCTCGCCATAGAAAATGACCGGGCGCATATCAGGTGCGGCGGGATTCTGGTAGTGGACGGCTATGCGGATCCATATACCACGGACACCTTTGAAATTGACAGCTGGATTCCAGTGATCGAGTCTGCGGCGGACTGGGAAAAATTCGGCTTGTAAGTTTCTGACAAAGCACAAAAGAACCGGGCGATCGATACAGCAGCGGGATGACATCCATCTCGACTGCCGAAACGATCGCCCGGCTTTTTTATGTCATTCAAACGATCTCCGCCGCTTAAACAAAGCCCAGCCGCCTGTATTGCAGCGGCGTAATCCCCATATACTCCTTGAACACCTTGCCAAAATAATTCACACTGTCGTAGCCGATTTCCTCTGAAATCTCCGTCACCGACCGGCTGCTCTCGCGAAGAAGCTTCTGCGCCTGCCGGATGCGGCAAAGGTTCAGATATTCGCGCAGCGTCAGGCCGGTCACTTCCTTGAAAATATGGCACAAATAGTACTTATTCACATACGCGCAGGACGCGATTTCCTCAAGCTGAAGCGGCGCGCTGTAATTTTCCGAGAGGAACCGCGCCACTTCCTGCACCTTTTGGCGCTTCGGATCCTCCGGCGCGGCGTCTTCCTGCATGGTATTATTCTGCATCCGCACCAGAAGCGTCAGCAGCTCCATCAGCTTCATGCGAACCAGCGCACTGGCCCCCACTTCGCCCTTTTTCATCTCCTGCGTCATGCTGTACAGGAGACGCTCCACCTCCCGGCGCTCGTCTTTATCCAGATGGAACACGCCAAAATGCTCCGCAAAAAAGCTGCGGAAATCGATATCCGGAAAGAAATTCCCGAATGCCTCAAAGACGCCGCTGGAAATCTCGACCAAAATCCGCTCATGCGAGGTATGGGCATCGTCGGCACAGTGGAACGCTTTATGGATCTGGTTGGAGTTTACCAGCACCAGATCTCCCGCCTGTACGCGATATGATCTATCCTGAATAAAATACTGCCGTTCCCCGGAAACGAGATAATAAAGCTCGTAATGCTCGTGAAAATGGCACTCCTGCATTCCCGGAAAATCGTCCTGACGGCGGCGTTCGATCCGTAAATCCTCAACTGTTCCCTGAAATACAATTTTCTCCATGATAAAAAAGATCTCCCTTATCCTCTGTGTCCTGATAACTATTGTAACGGATTTCGGAGATCTTTTCAAGGCAAGGCTAAGCCTTGACGTAATACGCGTCACGCTCCCTACGGTTGCTGACAAGGCTAAGCCTTGACGTAATACGCGCCGCGCGTCGTTACCTCCGCTGAAATACCGTTTCGTATTGGTACTGTGTCGCGGTGGCGGGATTGCTGTGTAAATATCCGGAAAGTGCAAAAGGACACGCTGAATCAGCGTGTCCTTTCCTGTTATGCGTTTAGCCGCCGCCCTGTTTACCTCCACGGACGGCAGGCAGAACAGCTTTCGATTCTGGCTGCGCTCGGGGATTTCACTCCGTTTCGGCTTCCCTCCCTGACAGTGGATGCACACGCGGACCTGCGGTCAGCAGATCGCGGAGCGCTCCCTACCGGTCGCTGAAATACCGTTTCGCATTGGTACTCTGTCGCGGTGGGTGCGGGCGGCGGCGTCCCATCCTCCGAGCCTCGATCCAGATGCGTCAGGGGAGTTTGAGGGGGGAGAAATCCCCCCTCAAGCAATCCAAAAAAACACCCATACAAAAGAGGATCCGTCTCGACACTACAGCTCGACAACCTCCGCGCTGGGGCGGCAGTGGGGTCTGGGGACGCGTCCCCAGCGGGGGTGCAGGGGCGAGGAGCCCCTGCCCGGGGGCTACGGGGGTGAGGAACCCTTGTCACGGGAGAGTGGGCGGTTGGCTTCGCGGAATTTGCCGGGCGTCATCTTTTCAGACTGCAGGAACGCGCGCGAAAAGCTGCGCTCATGATTATAACCGCACTGCGCCGAGATCTCCCGGATGGTGAGATCGGTTTCCAGAAGCAGCTTTTTCGCCTGATCCAGACGAAGCGTATTCAGATAATCCACCAGGTTCTGGCCCGTCGCCGCCTTGAATACCCTGCGCAGATACGAATAGCTGATCCCCAGCTGCTGCGCGATCGAATCGATCGTGATCCCTTCCGAAAAATTCTGCTTCGCATATTCCATCGCCTGGTTCGCATACCTCATGTTGCTCCCCTGGTTGCTCTGGTACTCCATCACCGAATTATAAATCGGGATCAGCCAGTCCTGCACGTCTGAAAGCGTCTGCTTCGTCCAGAGCTGATGGTAAATCTGACTTTCGTCCTCGAAAAATTCCGTCATCCGGATGTGCGACCGCATCGTATACTGCACCAGATCCGAAACAAGCTGGTTCAGGATCTGCATCACATTACTGTATCCCAGACACTTACGCTCCGATAAATCCGCAAACAGATCCGAAAGCGCTTTCGACAGCTTCTCACTCTGTCCCTTCTCCAAATAAACCGCAATCCCATGCAGCGCGTCAGCCGCCGAATAATACACAGGATCCTCTGAAAAATCCCGGTAATACAGGATTTTTCCGTTCCCCTTGATAAACCTGTACGGCAGCAGCCGTCTCGCATGGCGGTATGCACGGCCTGATTCCGTTCGCTCCAGCCCGGAATCACTCACCGCAACCGTGATCGAAATTCCAAACGCGTTCCGGAATTCCTCCTGCACCTTGCAAAGCGCTTCCTCCATGCTCTCCTGCCAGACTTCTATCGGATCCTCCGTGCTCAGAAGAAGCGCGGCTATTCCATATTCCTGCCGGTATCCGGACGCTGTGATCCCTCTCTCCGCCAGCGCCTCACAGCACATGTGGATCAACAGCCTCTGCCGTCCGCCATCCGCACTCACCTCATCCTCTGCCGGCGCTGATCCCTCCTCCAGAGGCGGCAAATCCTCCTCAACAACTACACAGGTTGTGCAGGAATCCGGCAGCAGACGGCGCATATCCGCATCCTCCGGATCATATTCTCCCGAAAGGAGCCGCCGGAATGCCGCTTCCAGAAGCTTTTCCCGGTTATTTGTACTGAACAGCCGCCGCTCCTCTCTCAGAAGCTCCTCAAACGCTTTGGAAAGCCCCGATACCGCATCCTTTTCCCCCGACAGATCCAGCTCGGGGTTGTTGGCGGTTACCTCCTTATACAGCTTGCCGATAGGCTGGTACAATCTGCGTGACAGGAAAAAAGCTCCCAAAGAGCCGACTGCTATCAGCGCCGCCAGCACCATATTCAGCACAACCTGAAAGCTGGTATTCTGCGCAGACAGTGTGCTGACATCCTGAATTCCAAGATAAGAAAGCCCGTTGCCCGAGGAATACCAGCTATACAGCGTGCGGGACCCCCGTCCGCCGGAAATCTGATAGCCATTGCTATCGTCATCGCCGCGGGCCTCCTGCCTCGCTTCCTGCAAGTCCTCCTGCGGAAAATCTTCCAGCGGCTTTGTGGTAGAAAGTACCACTTCATCCATATTAAAAATCGCAATTTCTCCCGTTTGGTCCTCTGAATCATACAGTGCCTGGAGCTCATCCTCATAAATATTAAACACAATCGCTCCCCAAAAAGTCGAATTGTACGGCGTGATGGGACAAATATATGTCAGACAGGAGCGCCCATGATCATGCATCTGCTCCGCATATTCCGAATTCGGATAGCTCGAACGGATCGTATGGCTCGGGAACAGCCGCGCTACCGCACTTCGATCCATCAGTTCCCCATAAAAATCCAGCCACCGCCGATCCGCAAAATCTTCCAGCTTCATCACCCCTTCTGACGAGGTGATCACATAATCGGCTGAATCCACATAAACATACATCGAAGCTATCAATCCATTATTACGGATTGTATTATCCATCTCCGCATAAACAGGAAAAATCTTGCTGGGATAGGACTCTGTCTTTAGCAACCGGGCAAAACTTGTCAGATTTCCCAATTCTGAAAATGCTTCTGTAGAAGCCATTCGGGAAGCGTCCTGATCCAGTCTCTGTAAAATAATCGAATTTGTATTATCCACCAGCTTCAAACGATTCAGCTGGGATGCCGCCATATTTTCTTCATATACACTTTCGTAATTCTTTCCCGCAATGGCAGTCAGCACAATGGACGGCATGAGAATACAGAGAAGAAGCGACAGGAAGATCTTGAGAAAATATTTCATATTGTTCTACTTTATCATAACAGAAAGCATTTTTTCTAAAAATGGAACGGCCTCCTGCGTTCTCTCCTTTCTCTCATTTTTTATATCGCTATAAGTATGCACTTTAAATATTTCAACCCTATTGACAGATTGAATAGAACTTCGCAATAAATATTATACATTTTTATCCATCACTTTTTGGTTCTTTTTAAGAATTAAAACGCTATTTTTTCCTCATTTTTTCCAAATCGGCCTGTCTGTAAGGAAACGTATGTTTTTTCAGCAGCAAAAAACAGCTGCCGGGACCGTTTTTTCGATCCCGGCAGCTGCCGGATTCTTCACTTTTTTACAGACAGGATGTTCTTTCCTTTACGGATTTTCTGCATCCCACGCAGCGGAACGCTCGTCAATGCACTGCTGTGCGCCAGCTGCCAGGTATTCCTGGATACCGGCATCCCAAGCAGCTTCAAAGTTCTCGGGAGCAGCAACGATAGCGTTGCACATAACCTCCTTGGCCTTCTCCTGAAGGTTGGCGGTATACTGTGCTTCTGCATCGATCGGGGTGGAAATTCTCGGGATTGTCAGGCCGTCTGTAACACTCAGATCATATGCCTGCATGTAGAGATCCACATACTGCGGCTCATAGGACTTGGAAAGCACCTCGATGTTCTTCTCCTGATCGTCGAGGTCGACGCCGTTGAGGATCAGAGCATAGTCAAGGTTATTCGGGGAGTTCATGATCATCTCGCCCTCTACGCTGACCATTACCGGGATACCGTTCTCGTCGAGGGTATGGTTGACGCCTTCCTCACCGCAGGTCAGGTAGAAGCGCTGATCATAATCGCTCAGCCAGTTCAGGTAAGCGATGGCACCATCTACATTCTGAGAGGTAGCCGGTACGAAGATATACAGGCCCACCGGATTGTAGATCTGCTTGATATGCTTGTTGTCCATGTGCGGGTTCTCGAAGCAATCGATCGGAACAAGCTCCGCATCCGGAACAACCTTCAGCAGTTCGGTGTAGATACCAGGGCTGGTACGGATCGGATAGTCATAGTTGTGGCTGTACACGCCGACAAAACCAGCCGAAACGTTTGCATCCGTCTGCACATTATCCTTGTACATCGGGAACTGCGTGTCGATCAGGCCCTCGTTATACAGCTGGTTGATCCACTTCACGCCTTCCTCATAGCCGGGCAGCGTGAGACCGATACCAGCCGGATTGTTGATGGCAAGCTCCTTCGGGTCGGCCGAATAATCGATGAAGGAATCGAGGATCGGGCTGAAACACCAGGTAGCGTCCGCATAAGCCTCGAACGGGATCAGGTTCTCACCGACATTGCCGGGATCCTGCTCTTTGAACGCTGTGAGCATCGCATGGAATTCCTCTTTCGTGGTGGGCAGCTCCATGCCGAGCTTGTCAAGCCAATCCTTACGCACATACGTCATTGTCTTGGCAAGGGAAATACGCTTTGCCGGGATAGCAACCTGGACACCGGGCTCAAACTGGCCGTAGGAAAGCACTTCTTCGCCCAGATACTCCGTCAGATCCTGGCCGTAATTCGCCAGGGAGGACGTCAGATCCGCAAGGCCGCCGTTCTTGTAGAAGTTGTATACGACGCTGGCGGTGTAGGTGTAGCTGATGTCCGGGGCGGAGTTGGACGCCATCAGAACGTTCAGACGCGGAACCTCTTCGGAACGCGGTACGCTGACGAACTCAACCTCAACGCCAGTTTCGCCTGTGAACTTCTCCTGAATCCACTGGGTCCAATGGTTGTTGGTCGGGTCGCTGCCGCCGGTGTTGCCGCGGTCGAATACTTCAACCGTGATCTTGCCGGAAAGCGGGGCAGCATCACTGGCACCGCTCTCTGCAGCAGAGCTTTCGCCCTCAGCAGCACTGCTGGAAGTAGCTGTGTCACTGCTGGCAGAAGACGTCTCTGTGCCCGAATTGGAGCAGCCTGCCGCCGATACGACGAGCATAGCAGCTGCCAGCAGGGCACTCATAATCCTGCTAGACTTTTTCATATTCGATTGACCTCCATCTTTAACAGATGTATTTATTTTCAAAAGGGCAAGCCCTTCCAAAAATCAGAATTCCCAAATAAATCTTAAATTTCAACTTTCCAATTTTAAATAAGCCGCAAAGGAATATCAGCCCTTCACCGCACCGACAGTAACGCCTGTGATGAAGTAACGCTGGAGCCACGGATACACAACGAGGATCGGGATCGTTGCGAACATAATTGTTGCGGACTTCATGCTTTCTGCAGGCTGCTCAGTAGCAACGCCCTCCTGCGCCATGGTATCGACAGCGGAAAGGTTGTTGATAATCTGATACAGCTTCATCTGAATCGGATACTTGCTGGAATCGCTGATGTAGTACAGAGCATCCTGGAAACCGTTCCAGCGGCCTACTGCATAGAACAGGGCCAGCGTCGCAAGGACGGAGGTAGACAGCGGCAGATAGATACGGAACAGGACAACCCAGTGGGAAGCACCGTCAAGCTCTGCGGACTCCTGCAACGAAGGCGGAACGCTCTTGAGGAAGGACTTCAGAATAACCATGTTGTACACACTCAGGCAGGCAGGGAGAATCAGGGAAGCCGATGTGTCCAGCAGGCCGAGGTTGCGGATGTTAATGTAGTCCGGGATGATACCGGCGGAGAAATACATCGTGAAAATAACGATGGTGTTGATGACCTTGCGGCCCACAAAGTTATTCTGTGTCAGCGGATAGGCGCACAGGATTGTCATAAGCAGGCTGACGACTGTGCTGATGACGGTCAGGATCGCGGTGTAAATCAGCGACCAGATAATCGACCAGTCTTTCAGGGTGTATGTATAGGATTCCAATGTGAATTCCACCGGCCACAGATAGACCCAGCGGTTATTGATTGCCGTTTTGGAGCTCAGGGACGTCGCGAGAACGTTGAGCATCGGGAACAGGCAGATCACAATCAGCAAAACGCAGATTGCAACAATGATCCAGTCCCCAATCTTTGTTTTTGTGGATTTGATGACCATTTTTATTCCTCCTTATCCGAATCTTACCAGATACCGTCCTCGCCCAGTCTCTTGGCGATGACGTTTGCCAGGAACAGGAAGATAACACAGACCACGGACTGGAACAGACCGACTGCCGTGGACAGCGCAAACTGCTGGGACTGGATACCGACGCGATATACATACGTACTGATAACATCCGCAACATCCCTTACAAGGTAGTTGGAAAGGGCATACGGACGGTCAAAGGCAACCTGGAGCATACGGCCCATCTGGAGGATAAGCAGGGTAACAATGGTCGGACGGATGCCTGGCAGCGTGATGTGCCAAATCTTGCGGAAGCGGGAAGCACCGTCCACCTCGGCAGCCTCATACAGCTCGGTATCGATACCGGTGATAGCCGCCAGATAGATGATGGTGTTCCAGCCGGCGCTCTGCCATACGCCAAGTGCTACATAGGTTCCCACCCAGTGACCGGAATCATTCAGGAAGGGGATCGGCTCAAAGCCCATGTGGCGGAGCAGCACGTTGACCATACCGGTTTCCGGAGCGAGGATCTGCATGGCCAGACCGGCGATAACAATCCACGAAAGGAAGTGAGGCATATAAAGGATGGTCTGTGTGACTCTCTTAAACTTCTTGAAAGCCAGCTCGTTGAGCATAATCGCTACAATAATCGGAGCCGGGAAGCTGAAGATCAAATCCAACACGTTCAGATAAATGGTGTTCCACAGTGCCCGGACAAATTCCGCGGAGCTGAACGCCTGAATGAAGTATTTCCCCAGCGGGTTGGCCCAAGGGCTCGCCCAAGTTCCGGCGAAAATATTGTAATCCTTAAATGCGATTACGATATTCGTCATCGGGATATACTTAAACAGGATGAAGTAGATGATGGGTAAGAGGATCATGACATACAAAGCTCTGTTATTCTTGATTAGAATGAGCTTTTTTCTGCGCTCCTCTGCCGCAATGGTTTTCTTATCCGCGGCGGCAGCGGATGCCTTTGAAGCAGCCATACAGATGTCTCCTTTACAAAGAATTTCGGGGAGTAACAAATTCCATAATAAAATCTGTCCTGTGCGTTCAATAATAGTTCATAATTTGTGTTTTTGCAACTGACAAATTTGATTTTCCACGGTAAGCGTCGTGTTTTTTCTGTCTGTGTTGATAAAAAATAGTGCAATTTGCACAATATTGTGTGCACGCACACAATTGAACCCCGAAAAAGAAAAGATCTCTCAAAACGCCCTGTTTCTGCGGCTTTTTTGAAATAAATACAGAATGTATACATGTACGCTTTTGTCGGTTTCTGATTTTTGTGCACTTTTTTGGCATTTGTAAAAATTCCGAAAAATAATCAAAAAAATTCTAAAAAGGGCTGAAAAAGTCTGCCTGTTTTCGAGAGTTCGGGACAAATTTGTCCTTAAAATTCCCGGGAAATAGCAATTTTGTCTGTCAAAGACTCAAAACCATCTTGCCTTCTTGTGGAAAGACTGCAATGTTTTTCCAAATCAGGGGTTTCAATATGTGAAAAACAAAAAGACCAGGCTGCCGGGGGGAGGTATAAAACCCGGCAGCCTGATCTCTGTTTGTCTGTATGGATGCGGTGATTAAGAACTGCTGCCCCTGATGGATGGGGCATAATCTCATGACATGGGGATCTCAAGACGTCTTTGTTAAAGTGCTGTCCCCGATGGACGGGGCATATCAGCTGGGCTTTCCTTACAGGACAATTTTGCACCTGTGAGGGGTTCCAATCCGGAGAGCCGCTCAGGCTGAACTTATCGCAGCAGAAGCGGGTATTCTCCGGAGAGGTCCTGCGTTTATACCGTCAAGGCCAGATCCTGCCGTACACGGTATTTCTTGAGATTCCGGCTCAGCGGACCTTAACGGCCTGCATCTGTGCCTTGACGCACAGCTCAGCCGCCTTGAAGGCGTGCTCCTGCGTCATAGCGGTCTCTGTACGGTCGATGCAGTCGCGGATCAGCTGGCCGAAGAACGGATAGCCGACCTTGCCGCTCACGTCAAAGTGCGTTTCCTGATTCTTGTTCACCAGGAATACATGTCCGCCGCCCTCGCCTGTGCCGACGTTGATGTACTTGCGCTGCTCGATGTATCCCTCTGTGCCGAGGATGAACATACGGCCGTCGCCCCAGGTGCCAAGACCGTCCGGCGTGAACCAGTCAACGCGGAAGTAACCGGTCGCACCGTTGTCCGCTACGAGGTTGCAGTCGCCGAAGTCATCCAGGCCCGGGTGGTTCGGATGGTTGTAGTTGGCGATCTTGCTGTTGACGATCGCGGCATCCTTCGCGCCTGTGTAGAACAGGAACTGCTCAATCTGATGGCTGCCGATGTCGCACAGGATTCCGCCGTACTTCTCCTTCTCGAAGAACCATGCCGGACGGCTCGATTCCGCGCCGATGCGGTGCGGGCCCATGCCCAGTGTCTGGATAACGCGGCCTATCGCGCCCTGCTCAATCAGTTGGCCCGCGAACACAGCGCTCTCCACGTGCAGACGCTCGCTGTAATATACCATGTATTTCCTGCCCGTCTCACGTACCTTTGCCTTGGCAGCTTCCAGCTGTTCCAGCGTTGTGAGCGGAGCCTTGTCCGTGAAATAATCCTTGCCCGCGTCCATAGCGCGCAGACCCAGTGCGCAGCGCTCCGATGTAACGGCCGCGCCTGCAATCAGCTGGACTTCCTTATCGCTGAGGATTTCGTCCTCGCTCTCGGCAACCTTTACGCCCGGGAACTTCTCACAGAATGCCTTTACCTTTGCCGGATCGGGATCGTATACATATTTCAGCGTTGCGCCAGCCTCGATCAGGCCGTTGCACATCCCGTAGATGTGGCCGTGATCCAGAGCGATGGCCGCAAACACAAACTTTTCGCCGGGTCCCAGCACCGGATTGGGCTTGCCTACCGGAGCATAATTCATGCCGTCAGATACGTTTACTACCATGATGCACAGTCCTCCTTAATAGTCGCTGCCTGTGGTGATGGTCTCATTTTCACCAAGGTTCGTGATGGATGCCGTCTTTTCATAGAAGTGCGGCGCGTTCTCGAGGATCCCCTCTACTGTGTAGTACGGATCGTCCTTCTTCAGCGGCAGATCCACTGTCTGATGTACGATACCAGCCTTGTAGATCGCGGTGATCAGCTCAACGGTGCGGCGTCCGCTTGCGCCGTCGATGAACGGCTTGCCGCCGGTCTCGATCGCCGTCATGACGTTGTCGATCTGGCCCTCATGTCTCTCATGTGCGAGGTGGGGCAGGCTGTCGTAATATTCCTGAAGCTCTTTCTCAAGCTCGGTATTTTCGATCGGGAAGCCGTTGTCCTTGGACAGGGAAGCATAAACCTTCCACGGCGCGGAAATTCTGGCCTTTTCGCACTGGAAAATGACCTGCTGCTCTTCACCGTGATGGATAACAGAGCTTGTCACCTGTGCGACAGCGCCCTTGTCGTACTGGAGCGCCGCGATGGAAACATCCTCGACCTCAGCGTTGTCGTGCGCAGCATTGCTCAGCACAGCCGTCACCTTATTCGGCAGGCCCATCATCCAGGCGAGCATATCGATGTGATGCACCGCATGGTTGAGCGTGCATCCGCCGCCCTCTGTCTTCCAGGTGCCGCGCCACCACAGATCGTAGTAGCAATGGCCGCGCCACCAGTGAGAGTCGATCTGCGCATGAAGCACACGGCCGGCCATGCCGCTGTCGAGCACCTTCTTGAGGTTCCAGATGGAATCGCGGAAGCGGTTCTGCGCAATAACGGAGAACACCTTGCCGCTCTTCTCAGCAGCTTCGATCATCTTGTCGCATTCTGCCAGGGAGGGAGCCATCGGCTTCTCCACAATGACGTTCTTGCCTGCGTTCAGGAAATTGATAGCAATCTCTGCGTGTGTATACGGCGGCGTGCAGACGCTTACGAGGTCGATATCGTCACGATCGAGGATCTTATGGTGATCGTCGAACACCTCTGCATCGGTCAGGCCGAATTTTTTCTTCTTCTCCTCTGCCTTCTCCGGATAAATATCCACGAGGGCTACAATCTTGCATCTGTCCGGGAATGCAAGGTACGACATAATGTGGGACGGCGAAATATTACCAGTCCCGATGACGGCTACGCGAAGCATAAAAATACCTCCTAAAAATGATAATATATTCCAACTCCCCATCAGGATTTCCCACCGAAACCCTTACACTGCGCATTATAGCACAGTTGTCCCCGCATGGAAATGTGTCAATTAAATTTTATTTGTGTAAATTAAAGATCCTGAAAAATTTATCTTTTTCAGAATGATTGTTTTTCCCTTGGGATCTGTTTAGAATTTCGTGATATTTCACAAGAAACATTCAAAAAATCTGGATATTGTCGCTTTTAATTCTTTTAAAGATTTTTACATAGAAAAGGCGGATTATAATGGGGAAGTAGGATAAAACCCGAGATGCTGATGTTCAGAAAGAGAGGATTTTCGCCATGACGGAGCTTCTGCACCCCACGCTGGTCTATTTTGTATGGAAGGACTGTTCTCCCAGCTGGAAGCTGGACAATGCAAAGCTTACAAAATATGCTCTGACGTTTATTCTGGAGGGCAGCGCGGAGTATGAGGTGGACGGCAGGACGTTCCATGTCAAAAAGGGGGACGTGGTTTTCCTGAGCATAAACAGCAGCCGCAAGGCGTCCACGGAGGGGATGTCGTGCGTGGCGCTGGATTTTGTACTGGGACCGGGAGAGGAAATCCGCCTGCCGGTGGTGTTCTCGCCGGAGGATTTCCAGGAATATTTATGGTATTTCCATGAGATCAACTATGAGTGGCTCCAGCAGGATCCGGCGGGGAACATGAGGAGCCAGGCGTTGTTCCTGCTGGCGCTGCACCGGCTGCTCTACCGGAGCGGGCATGAGCAGGGCAATCCGCATGTGGAGAAGATCAAGCGATATATTGTGGAGCATTTTAATGAAAAGCTGACGGTGCAGTCGCTGGCAGAAATTGCGCGGATCAATCCTGTCTACTGCGGCGCCCTTTTTAAAAAGCAGGAGGGATGCACCGTATCGGAATATATTAACCGCGTGCGGATCAACAAAGCGGCCTCGCTTCTTGGAACCGGCGAATACACCGTGAGCGAAGCCGCCTACAAGACGGGGTTCAGCGATATTTATCATTTCAGCAACTGTTTCAAGCGTTTTGTGGGGATGTCCCCCTCCGCCTACCGCAGCACGCCCTTCTTCCCCTCCCAGATCTTTCCCGGCGGTTCCGCCTACCCCGACTAGTCCTCGCGGGGCGCTTCTTTTTCTCCGTGCTCGTGAGCACGCACAGCTTGAAGCTTTCGGTTTCACCGAGGCGGGAGGTATTCGCCCTGCCCGGACGGAGCGAGAATATTTGAAGCCGCAGGCTTCACCGCTTTATCTATCGGACCTGAGAGGTCCCGGCGTCGGGGGCCATACGGCCCATGCCCCCGAACCCCCAGGGGCCTTCCTTTTCTGAACGCCAGAAAAGGAAGCAAAAGATCGTTCAAGGG
>DVHF01000075.1 GCA_018712265.1 Candidatus Gallacutalibacter pullicola | reverse complement strand
GAAGTTTTTTAGGATTTCAAGTTCCGCTTTTATAAACGTATAGAATCATAACACCAATGTTCTCGCTTGAACGGTAGGGAAGAAGTTCAAAAACCGGATGTTGAAATGTAAAATATGTTTGACAAAACATGCGCTTTCTGTTATACTAAAAATGTCAAAAGAATTTGACAAAAATAATAACGGGAGGCGGATGTTCATGTCGTTAAATTCCTCAAGCATTATTATCCTGGTTATCTTCTTTGCTGTGTTTTTCCTGTCTCTTGCGCTGATTGTATGGATGCTGGTGTCTGTAATGCGGCAGGGAGACGAACGGCGGAGGCTTATTATCAGCAAAGCCTGCACCAATACGTTCCTCGTTATGATCGGATACCTGATCCTGTGCACGATCGAACAGCTTTTTATATTCGGCGGAGGGATAAATCCCTTTATCATGCTGTTCATTTTATCGATAATATATGCGGTGGAGCTATTTTATTACAAAAGAAAGTATGGCGGATAATTTTGAAAAATAAAATCAGGGAGCTGCGCAAGCAGCGGGGAATATCGCAGGAGGAGCTGGCAAAGAGGTGCGGCGTTTCACGGCAGACAATCAACGCGATCGAAAATAATAAATACGATCCGACGCTCGCTCTTGCATTTAAGCTTTCAAAAGAGCTTTTCACAACAGTTGACGAGCTTTTTCAGACAGAATAGGATCAGAAAAACTGGGCACGCGGGACAGCGCGCTCAGTTTTTTGTGTGCAAGGGATGGAAATTTCAGAAAAGTGAGGGGGTGATCTCCTGTTCAACACGGGTAACGTCGACGCTGACATCTACTTCATAAGTGGATTGAAGCATCAGCTGTTTCCAGTTATCCCCATTTTGATGCCACCATTCCGGCTGGGTCTGATAAAGCCTGCGTCCAAAGCTGAAGATGTCGCAGCCGTTTTCAAAAATTGCTTTCCGGATAACTCCGTTGATCTGCTTGTATATGGCCTGTTCCAATTCCTCATTAAAGAGCTTATAATATTTTGCATCCAAATCATCAATAACGGCCTGATCGATCGAAGTGATATGCGCCTCGCACGAGACGGAAATCCGGAATACCGGAAGCCCGCCCGAGATCTCGGTCTCCACTGATCGCTTAGCCTGTGCCAGCGAAACTGTCAGGCGCAGATCGCCCACGTCAACTGTCATGTCCCCGCCGCTCAGATTTTCCGTGAGAAACAGCAGTCCGCGCGTCTCGTCCTCCGTGAGAAAGCCCTTCAAGCGCCAGCCGTCAAAAATTGCGGTTCCTCCTATCTGAAGCTTTTCGCCGTCGGTGAGCAAAACGGGCATATAGGGAGAGCCTCTGCGGTAATTCATATTTACAATCTGATAGACCTGAATGTCAGCAACCTTGCCGTTCAGCTTTGCGGCGTCCGCCAGATCATCGATGTCCTGTGACAGAATGTACCGATCGTTATGCTTGGTTTCCATAATTTCAGCAGCGGTATTTTCTGCCAGAAATACATCCACATTGGGACGTGATTCCCGATGGCGCTGAAAAAAATCCAGTACATAATCCAGTCCCTGTTCTGCACAGCTGCGGCCAAAAATTACAATCAGGTTATGCGAATACAGCGGTGTTTTTCCAATTTGCAGAGTCAAGTTATTCAGCGCGTCAAGGACGGATTCTCCCTCCACCTGCAGCAGTTCGGCAGCGTCCTCCTGCTCTGTAGTTTTCATCACATGCACCGACGCACGGTATCGGCGTTCACCGATGGAATCTATTCCGATGCCGCGGATTAGCAGCCGATCGCTCATCACAACCTGATTGGAGCATCCAGACAGCAGCGTCAGGCATAGCAGGAGGCTGAGAAAAGACAGGATCCGCTTCATTTTCCGGCCCTCCTTTTACTTTGAATTTTGTCCATCAAAAGCAGGAAGAGTGGGATCAGAAATGCCGCCGTCAATGTGATGGGGAAAAACAGCCACGGTCCGAAAAACAACGCCTGCAATTCGCGGGAGCCCATGGCAAGCTGTGCGACAATCCCGGTGATGGCTGCTCCCGCCAGAATGGAAATCCGCCCGGCCTTTTCCCCAAGAAAGCGCGTAACGCATAGCGACACAAGGTAAAGATCCATTGCGATTTTAATAAAAAGCCCGGTCAGCCATACGCCAAGGAATACGGCGTCCAGCCTTTGGAAAGGGCCAAGCTCCGCCATTGCCGTGACTGTATACAGCGGGAAAATCTGCATTTTGAGAAAATCCCCCGCAACGCCGATCATGATCAGAAAGACCACCGTCATCACGAGCCATACGCCCAGATTCCATATAGAGAAACCGAGCTTCCGTTTCCCCTTGACGATTGGCAGCAGGAGAGCCATGACAGAAATACTGCTGCTGCGGCACAAAAACAGGATTGCACCGTAGAGAGACCCGCCTGCACCTTCGTAAAACATCGGTTCAAAATTCCCGGCGTCCATTTTGAAAAACAGGCTGCATATCATGAAAATAGTTCCCGCACAGATCAGCACGAGGATGATCCCCGCGGTGCGCACGATCGCTTCCACACCCTTATATGCGCCATAGCACGCAACTACCAGCACCGCTGCGGCAATTACCCATGCGGGGGTGCGCGGATCCATCACATTTGCGGAAAAAAGCTGGAACACGGACAGATAATACCAGTTTACACTGACAAAATAGATCGCATAGAAAACAGGTAAGATAATCCCCGCCCGGCCCAGCAGATAATATCCCTGATCAAGGATATTGAGTGCCGGACGTTTTCGGGTGAGCAGCCACAGCGGGATGACCATTACGAAAGTTGCGAGAAACATCCAGAGAGAAGCCGCAATCAGATCGGAGAAATTCTCATTTCCGGCCAGCCCGCTGTTTATCGTGACAAGGATAACGATCCGGCCTATAAACAGTACGCTGAACAGCTGATAGGCGCTGATAAAGTGCTCTTTCCCATGCCCTGCCAATCAGAATTCCTCCCTCAATACTTTTTGATATGCGCGCCGGGTAAGTCCTGCACATGTTCGGTGCGCCGTCCGAGAATTTTCCAGCTCGCACGGATGACCACATCGCGCATTCCCCGCAGGCTGAACGGCGAGATGGGGGCAGAAAACGGCATTCCGTAAACACTTTCCGCGCAGATGTTGATCATCACGAACCCAAAGCCGAGCATCACGCCCCACAGCCCGCAGATGCCTCCAATCACGATAAACAGGAAGCGGCAGATTGCAATCGGCTGGTACAGATCGGGGGTGACGTAGCCGGAGAGAGCCGTCATGGCGACGATAAACAGGGTGGGCGCGCCAATCAGTCCCGCGCTGACAGCGGTATCTCCAATGACCAGAGCGCCCACGATGCTGACCGCGTGGCTTAAAGGCCTGGGAACACGGAGCCCGGCTTCACGCATGATTTCATAAATCAGATGGATTACAATGGCTTCAAGAGCTATGGGAAACGGTGTGGTTGCTTCTGCCTGCGCAACTTTGGACAGCAGGGCTTCCGGAAGCAGCTCCGGATGGAAGGTGACGACGGCTACATAGAAACCGGGCAGAAACATGGCAAGAAAAAACGCAATATACTTTAGAATCCTAGTAAAAGTTGCATAGAACGGGCGCGTAGTATAGTCGTCGAAACTCTGGAAGTTTTCAACAAACAGATGGGGGACAACCATCACATTGGGAGTACCGTCTATGATAATGGCGACACGGCCCTCCATAATTTTTCCGCAGACGGTATCGGGCCGTTCCGAGAGCCCCACCCCATTAAAAATACTTTTATTTTCCAGAAAAGGGGATAAGTATCCTGATGCAAATACGGATGGAAGATCGATACGCCGAAGTCCTGCGCGTACCCTGGCGAGCAGTTCCTTGGAAACGGCGCTGTTCAGATAGCAGATCGCCACACTTGTCTGGCTGGTGCTGCCGATAATCATGCGTTCAAATTTGAGGTCGGGGGTGCGCATCCTGCGGCGGATCATCGAGATATTGATCAGGTACGGTTCCACGAATCCCTCGCGGGATCCGCGCTGCATTACCTCGCCGGACGGCTCGGAGATGCTGCGCATCTGGAAGCCCTGCACGCCGAAGGCAATCGATCGGGAGCAGCCGTCCAGAAGCAGTACGGCAAATCCGGACATCAGGCGGTCGACGATATCGTCGCGGCTGACGAGCTGCGTCTGATCTGCTGTGGCAAGCGCGTTATCGCGGATATAGTTGAACTTCTCATCGGGGGTCAGTTCCAGAATAGGCGCTTTCAGAATGGGATTTAAAATTCCCTGTGCAATCACCTGTTTATTGACAAGGCCGTCGATAGCCAGAAAAGCGGCTTTTGTGCCTGTGATGGTAAATTCGCGCAGCATGAAATCCATACATTCATCGAAAATCCCTTTGAAGTAAATCAGGTTGTCCAGCAGGGATTTGGAAAGAAGATTGGGTGTGGGCATATATCCACCTCCTGCATTTTGCTTTCCCTATCCTTTCCAATTCCGTTTGGAATATACAGGCCGGTTTGCGGGGAGCGGCAGTTTTCCTGTGAGAAAAGGAAGAAAGAAAACAAGCTGTGAATAAAGGCGGCGCGGCATGAGAAGAATAAGCGCGAGGTGATTTTGAATGTTGATTTCCTTCCTGCGCACGCTGCTGCTCTACATAGTGATCATTGCGGCCGTGCGGCTGATGGGCAAGCGTCAGATCAGCGAGCTGCAAACCTCCGAGCTGGTAGTCACACTGCTGATCTCCGATATTGCGGCCGTACCGATGCAGGATACGGGACAGCCGCTCACCAGCGGATTTATCCCGATCATTGCGCTGGTGATGTTCGAGATCATCGTCTCTGTGTGGATGCTGAAAAGCAGGGGATTCCGCCGTATGGTCTGCGGCCGGCCGATAGTTGTAATCAATAACGGGCGATTGGATCAGCGGGAAATGAAGCGCCTGCGCATGACGACCGAGGATCTGTTTGAGCAGCTGCGCCAGAAAAATGTGTTTTCGCTGGAGGACGTGGCGTACGCGATTGTGGAGACAAACGGCCTGCTGAGCGTGATTAAAAAGCCGAACCGCGAAACGCCTACCGCGGACGCGATGGGGCTGATCGTCCCGGATACGGGGATTGAGACGGTCGTTGTCAGCGACGGGGAAATCTCAGAGTCAGCAGCCGCCCTGTGCGGGAAATCGCGCGGATGGGTGGAGGGAGTGCTCCGCGGGAAAAATCTGAAAGCGGAGCAGGTCTTTTTGATGACGGCCAATACAGCCGGAGAATTTATGATTATTAAAAAGGACAGCAAGGGTGTGATTACATGAACCGGATTTGGGCGGCTGTCGTGATCGCCGTTTTAATTGCAGTATTTAGCACCGTGGGAATTTCCACCGCCAAAAACTCGGCCGCAGAAATTCTGGATTCGCTGGATCAGGTGCATCAGCTTGTAGAGGCCGGGGATACGGAAAAGGCCGTCGAACAGGGCGAGCAGGTGTTTGCAGATTGGAAAGCGCGCAGCCGGATCCTTTCTACGTATATTCCGCACACACGGCTGGATTCCATCAGTGGATCGCTTGCGGGACTGGCCTCTCTTGCTTCGGATGGGGACAGCAGCTCCTTTGAGGCGGAGTACCGCCGCGCCTGCCTGCTCATTGAAGCGATGGTCCACGCCGAACTGCCCACCATCGACAATATTCTCTAATGCAAGACTCCGCCTTGCCCAGCGCACCGGCGCAAGGCTAAGCCTTGACGTAAACCGCGTCACGCGTCGTGACCTCCGCAGAAATGCCGTTTGTTTTGGTACTGTGTCGCGGTGGCAGGCTGGTCATATAAGTATGGATGACGCGATGTGGTTTTGTATCGGCCTTGTGCCGTGGCGGCAGGTGTGGTATAATATCCGCAGACGGCTATAAACGCGGGCGTTTTAGCCCAATCGCACACCCAGCTAGGCGGAGGTACGACGCATTCGCGTTCTGCTCACCGCAGGTGTGGTATAATATCCGCAGACGGCTATAAACGCGGGCAACTTAGCCTAATCAACCATCTAGCCGAGCGGAGGTAACGACGCGTTGCGCGTTCTGCTCGCCGCGGTGTAGTGTAATGTCAGCAGAAAGGCTGCAACGCGGGTATCTAAGCCCAATCACGCACCTAGCTAGGCGACCGGAGGGAGCGGGCGCGATCTGGGTGCAGGCTCAGCCTGCTGCTCACCGCAGGTGCAGGGAGGAAGTTCATGGAAGGAAAAGGGAAATTGGCAAAATCCCTGTTTGAGCAGGGTTATAACTGTGCGCAGTCTGTTGTGGCGGCGTTCGCACAGGAAATGGGAATGGATACGAAAACGGCGGCCCGTCTTGTCTGCGGACTTGGCGGCGGCGTCGGACGTCAGAGGGAGATCTGCGGGGCCGTATCCGGTATGGCTGTTGTCGCAGGATTCCTGTATGGCTACGACACGCCTGGCGACGAAGAAGGAAAGCGTCGTACATATGAAATGGTGCAGCTTCTCAGCGCCCGGTTCCGCGAGAAGAACGGATCGATCCTGTGCCGGGAGCTTCTCGGCGAGGAGGGGAAGGATACGAATTTTGTCCCCAGTGCAAGGACAGCGGAATATTACGCGCGCCGCCCGTGTCCCGGTCTGATTTTCTGCGCGGGTCAGCTTTTGGAGGAATATTGCCGCGAACGGGACGGAGGAGAATCAAATGGCGAACATCACACTGTATAAAATTGACTGCTTTGAATCGAACGATGAAAAGGAAATCGGGATTTTTTATTCGCTGCTGCCGTGGAATGAGGAGCCGGGAAGATCCTTTGACGATGACGGCGGCCGGGAATACGTTCTTCCGAATGGCTATGAGGTTGACAGCGTTGACGGGGATCCGCGAATCACCGGAGAATCCGGGATATGTTCCATACAGGAATATAACGGCCTGCCTGTCCTGATCGATCCGGTCAAGAAACAGGCGATCCTGCTTGAGCGCGTCAAAAAAATCCAGCAGGTGCGCGAGGCCGCCGGTATGACGCGGGCGGAGTTGGCGCAGCTTCTGGAGATTTCGCAGAAAGAGCTTTTTGAACTGGAAAACTGCGAGAGGGAGGCCGGCACGCGTCTGCTCAGTCAGATTGCAAGGCATCTCTCCTGTGATATTATGGACTTAATTTGATCCTTGTTTGAAAAATCGGTGTTTTGCCATGACAATACTGTAAATTTTGGTGCAAGCTTTTCTGTATAAATTGTGCGGTGCTATTTTATACAGAGCCGGCAAAAAACGCTGCGGAGATCCCGAGGGATCCGCAGCGTTTTGAGATCTGGCCTGATATGCAGTTTATGGGATTGCTGTCTCTGTATGCTGTCAGGAGAAAAACATATGATCCGCGAAAATACGGACGCCGATTGCCACAAGGACAATTCCGCCGACAATTTCGGCCTTGGACGAAAGCAGCGAACCGAATTTTTTGCCGATGTACACACCCGCAAAGCTGAAACAGAACGTGATCACACCGATTGTCCCGACGGACAGGAGCATCAGTCCTACGGTGGAAGCGCCCACCGCCGACGGCAGGATCACGCCTGTGGCAAGCGCGTCGATGCTGGTGGCAACCGCCAGAGACAGCAGACGCCGCAGGGGGATATCGGTCTGCTCGCAGTCGCCGTCATCGTCCTTTTTGCGGGATTCCACAATCATCTGGATCCCAAGGTAGCCCAGCAGGATCAGGGCGATCCAGTGATCGATGCTGCTGATAAATTCCGCGCCGACCGTGCCGATCAGCCATCCGATGAACGGCATGAACGCCTGGAACAGACCGAACGCAAGACCTACTTTAAACGCGAGCCATGCGGAAACCTTTTTCGTAACCGCGCCGTTCGTGATCGATACCGCAAACGCGTCCATTGAAAGGCCCGCCGCGATACCAATCAGCGAAATGTAATCCATAATGAGACCCCTCCAGAGAAAGCCGGGAGAGAGGAAGCCCCCCAGCTCGAAATATAAGAAATGCCTTTTCATTTTACCACGCCGTAGGGGCTATAACTTCTTTATAGGAATAATAAGGCAGATCGCGCAAGAAAATTTTAGAGAAAACGGCCGTATTTTTTCGGATTTGCCCGTTCCGGCACACTGCGGTTCGCTTGTGGGGCATGGCAAAATATGCTATAATACCCTATAGTATTATTACCGGCAAAAGGCTGCGGTGCAGGCGCATTGATGTGATCGCACACCCGGCCGGGCAGCCGGAGGGATCGGGCGCGATCTGCGTGCAGACTTAGTCTGCTGGAAAGGAGAAGGGTGCATGATAGCAGTAATTGATTATGGGGCGGGGAACCTGCGGAGCGTGGAAAAAGCGTTCGGCTTTCTCGGCTGCGATACAAAGGTTGTGACGGACGCGCAGGAACTGCTGTCGGCGGACGGCGCGGTGCTGCCGGGCGTCGGTGCGTTCGGCGATTCAATGGACTGTTTGGAGCGTTCCGGTCTGGTGGGCGCGATCCGGGAATTTATCGGAAGCGGCAGACCGTTTTTGGGGATCTGCCTGGGATTACAGCTCCTGTTTGAGGAGAGCGAAGAATCCCCCGGCAGGCCGGGACTTGGGATTTTGAAAGGGAAAATCCGCCGTATCCCCGCGGGGGACGGGCTGAAAATCCCGCATATGGGCTGGAATTCGCTGGAGCTCAGACAGTCCGGCGGGCTGTACCGGGATCTGCCGGAGCACCCATACGTGTATTTCGTCCATTCCTATTATCTGCACGCGGAGGATCCAGCGATCGTTTCCGCGCAGACGCAGTACGGCGTGACGATCGACGCGGCGGTGCGGTCGGGGAACCTGCACGCGGTGCAGTTCCATCCGGAAAAGAGTGGCCGCACAGGGCTGAAAATGCTGGAGAATTTCGCGGCGATGGTGAAGGATCCGTCCCGCGTGTGACGGCGGATCGGTTGGAAAGGGGGATTTTCATGTACGCAAAAAGGGTGATCCCCTGCCTGGATGTGAAGGACGGCAGGGTGGTAAAGGGGACCAGCTTCGTCAATCTGCGCGATGCGGGCGATCCGGTGCAGGCCGCGATCGAGTACGACCGTCAGGGCGCGGACGAGCTGGTGTTCCTGGATATTACGGCGTCCGCGCAAGGACGCGGCACGATTGTGCAGATGGTCGAGGAGGTCGCGCGCCATATTTTCATCCCGTTCACAGTGGGCGGCGGGATCCGCGCGGTGGAGGATTTCACGGCGCTGCTCCGCGCCGGTGCGGATAAGGTATCGGTGAATTCGGCGGCGCTGAAGAATCCGTCCCTGATCACGGACGCGGCGCGCAAATTCGGGAGCCAGTGCGTCGTGTGTGCCATCGACGCCAAGCGCAGGCCGGAGGGCGGCTGGACGGTGTACCTCAACGGCGGCCGCGTCGATACGGGCCGGGACGCGCTCGAGTGGGCGAGAGAGGCCGAACGGCTGGGCGCGGGGGAAATCCTGCTCACCAGCATGGACTGCGACGGCGGCAAAAACGGGTATGATCTGGAACTGACGCGCGCCGTCTCAGAGAACGCGGGGATCCCGGTGATCGCCTCGGGCGGCGCAGGGACGATGGAGCATTTTTACGACGCGTTCACTGAGGGAAAGGCGGATGCGGTGCTGGCGGCGTCGCTGTTCCACTTCGGGGAAATTACTATCCCGGATCTGAAGAAATATCTGGAGGGCCGCGGAATTCCGGTCCGGACAGCATAATCAGAAAAACGGGTGCAGTCAATACCGCGGAAGGGAGGCGGACGGTGTGGAGATTCCACAGGGCGCAAACATGATATTGGAACGGCTCGAGCAGGCTGGCTTTGCGGCATATGTGGTCGGCGGATGCGTCAGAGATTCCCTGCTGGGGAAGGTCCCGCACGACTGGGATGTGTGCACGTCCGCCCGGCCCGAACAGGTGCAGGACTGCTTCCGGGACTTCCGCGTGCTGGAAACCGGGATCCGGCACGGCACGGTGACGGTGCTGGCGGGACAAGAGCCGTACGAAATCACCACGTTCCGCGTGGAAAGCGCGTATTCCGACAGCCGCCATCCGGACAGCGTCACGTTTGTCCGGCGTGTGGAGGACGATCTGGCGCGGCGCGATTTCACGGTCAACGCGATGGCATATTCTCCCTCGCGCGGCCTCGTCGATCTCTTTGACGGGCAGGGGGATCTGCGCCGGGAACGGATCCGGTGCGTGGGAGAGGCGGATCTGCGGTTCCAGGAGGACGCGCTGCGGATCCTCCGTGCGCTGCGGTTCGCGTCCACATACGGCTTCCGTGTAGAGGAAGAAACGGCGCGCAGCGTCCATCAAAACCGCGGACTGCTCAGAAAAATCGCACCGGAACGTATTCGCGTGGAGCTGGAAAAGCTGCTGGACGGCGTGGGCGCGGAGCAAATCCTCCGGGAGTACGCGGACGTGATCTGCACGGTGATCCCGGAGCTTGCGCCGCTTCTGGATTTTGATCAGAAAAATCCGCATCATATTTATACGGTGTGGGAGCATACGATCCATGCGGTAGGTGCCGCGAAAAGCGGGACGCTCGCCCGCCTGTGTCTGCTGCTGCACGATATCGGGAAACCCGCGTGCTGCACGGAGGACGATCGGGGCGTGCGCCATTTTTACGGCCATCCGGAAAAAGGCGCGGAGATCGCAGAGGAAATCCTGCGCCGCCTGCGCTTCGATACGGAGACAATCCGCCGGGTGACGGAGATTGTCCGGATCCACGACAGCGCGATCGGCTCCGGAAAGCCCGCGATCCGGCGCTGGCTCAACCGGATCGGCGGGGAACAGCTGCGGCTGCTGCTGGAGGTCAAGGAGGCCGACGCGCGGGCGCAGGCCCCGGAATTTTTGCAGGGAAACCTGGAAAAGGTAAAAGAGGCCGCGCAGACGTTGGAGGAGGTACAGCAGGAGGAGAGCTGTTTCCGTCTGCGGGATCTGCGCGTCGGCGGCAGGGATCTGATGTCCATTGGGATCCCGTCCGGTCCGGCGCTGGGACGGATTTTGGAGACACTCCTGCAGCAGGTGATGGAAGAGAGACTTCCGAACGAAAAGGAACCGCTGCTGCGGGAAGCAAAAAATTTATGGGAGGACTCATGCTAGAAGTCAACGGAAAATACAATTCGGCAAAAATTTTTACAGACGTCGTGGATGAAGCGTCGATCACGCAGGTGATCCAGCTTTGCAGCCAGCCGTTCGCGCAGGGGAGCCGGATCCGGATGATGCCGGACATCCATGCGGGGATGGGCTGCACAGTGGGCACAACCATGACGATCACGGATAAGGTGGTCCCGAACCTGGTAGGGGTGGACATCGGCTGCGGGATGGAGACGGTGCGCCTGCGCGAGACGCATCTGGAGCTGCAGAAGCTGGATAAGCTGATCTATGAAAAGATCCCCTCCGGGTTCAGTATCCGGGAAAAGACCCACCGCTATTTTGAGCAGATCGATCTGACAAAGCTGCACTGCTTTCATGAGATCAACCATCTGCGCGCGGAAAAGAGCCTCGGCACGCTGGGCGGCGGGAACCATTTTATCGAGGTGGATCGCGACGACGACGGCGCGCTGTATGTGGTGATCCATTCCGGGAGCCGCCATCTGGGGGTAGAGGTCGCGACGTTCTACCAGAACGAGGGCTACCGGGAGTTAAACGGCGCCGGACGTCAGGCGGAGGCGGAGCTGATTGCGCGGCTCAAGGCGGAGGGGCGCACTAAGGAGATCCAGAAAGAGCTGAAAAAGCTGAAAACGGTCAAGCGGACGGACATCCCGAAGCCGCTGGCCTATGTGGAGGGCGAGCTGTTCGAGCGGTACATCCACGATATGAAGCTGGTGCAACAGTTTGCAGTGCTCAACCGTCAGGCGATGATGGATGAGATCCTGAAAGGCATGAAGCTGCACGCAGAGGATCAGTTCACCACGATCCACAATTATATTGATACGGAAAACAAAATTCTCCGCAAGGGCGCAGTGTCCGCACAGGCGGGGGAGCGGCTGCTGATCCCGATCAATATGCGGGACGGCAGTCTGATCTGCACCGGCAAAGGAAACGAGGACTGGAACTGCTCTGCGCCGCACGGAGCGGGGCGGCTGATGAGCCGCGCTGCCGCAAAGCAGGAGTTCACGGTTTCGGAATTTAAGAAGCAGATGGAGGGCATCTATACCACTTCGGTCGGCAAAGCGACGCTGGACGAGTGTCCGATGGCCTACAAGGGCATGGAATCTATTGTGGAGAATATCGGCCCCACCGCAGAAATTGAAAAGGTCATCCATCCTGTATACAACTTTAAAGCCGCCTCTGACTAAAATAAGGCTCTTGAGAGCCTGGGGGCGCACAAGGGCCGCGCTCCGCGCGGCCCTCTCAGGGATCCACAATGGTAAGCATTGGGCCGTCAGGCCCTAGCGTGGTTATCTTCCTGCCTAGTTAGCGCGAAATAGGGAGAGGTTACACTGCAAGGTTTCCAAACCGATCGCACCCGAAACGGGCGAAACAGCCTACTGGGCAGTTGTATGAGGACACGAAAGCCTTACAAAGAGAAGAAGCTTTTCGGCAACGGGGGCGTGCCATTTGGCTCTCGATACGCTTTATCTTACCTCATAGTTTCCCGGCCGTGGGGTCTGGGGACGCGGCCAGAGCGCTCCCCCTGGGGGTTTTTAGGGGATCTCCCCTAAACGATCTTTTGCTTCCTTTTCTGTCGTTCAGAAAAGGAAGGGCCGGCAGGGGTTTGGGGACGATTCCCCCGCGGGGCGGGGGAAATGTCGCGAAGCGACAAAGGGGGACGGCGCGCGTGCGCGCGGCCTGAGCCGCCCCCAACGCCGGGACCTGCAAGGTTCAAAAAATATCCGTGCTGGGGGCTTGGGGGGCACCCCCAAAAACTGTGAAGCTGTAAGCTTCAAAACCACGTGCTCCGCCCGGGTAGGGCAAAAAATCCCGGCTCGGTGAAGCCGAAAGCTTCAAGCTGTGCGCGTCGCCCGGGCCGGGCAGAAATTTTTCGTGCGCTTGGAAGCAAGCGATCTAAGTGCGGTAAAGCACCTTGCTTTAAAATTGAGGGCCTGCGGCGCGAAAATTCGGCAGTTTCTGAAAAATCAGAGAAAACTCCCGTTTTTTTCAAAAAATTCTCTTTTTTCATATCATATTTTATGCTATGATAAAATATGTAGAAATAGTTCCGTTTTGGAGCTTTGCAAAAACTGTTTGGACACCTGCCCAAATACCGCCGCGGGGCAGGCTCGTTTTTTTTGCTGAAGCGGCAGGCAGGGAGTGCAGATTTTTATGGTTAAAGCAATCGTTGGCGCCAACTGGGGCGACGAAGGAAAAGGAAAAATTACCGACGTTATGGCGGCAGAATCGGATATTGTCGTCCGGTTTCAGGGCGGAAGCAACGCGGGCCACACAATCGTCAATGATTACGGTAAGTTTGCCCTGCACCAGCTCCCCTCCGGTGTCTTTTACAGCCACATCACCAATATCATCGGCAACGGTGTCGCGCTGAGCGTGGAGAATTTCCAGAAAGAGATCAAGAGCCTTGTCGATCGCGGCGTACCGATGCCGAAGATCCTGATCTCCGATCGCGCCCAGATCGTCATGCCGTACCATGTACAGTTCGATACGCTCGAGGAGGCGCGTCTTTCCTCTAAATCCTTCGGATCCACCAAATCGGGCATCGCGCCGTTCTATTCCGATAAATACGCAAAGATCGGGTTCCAGATCAGCGATCTGTACGACGATAAGGCCAGCCTGATGGAGCGCATCGAGCATGTCCTCGCGCTGAAAAATGTGATGCTGGAAAGCCTCTATCATCAGGAGCCGCTCAAGGCGGAGGACGTTTACGAGAAACTGATGGAGTACAAGGAGATTGTGGATCCGTATGTGGCGGATACGTTCGATTTCCTGTACCACGCTGTCAAGGACGGCAAGACCATCCTGCTGGAAGGCCAGCTTGGATCGCTCAAGGATCCGGATTTCGGCATCTATCCGATGGTGACATCCAGTTCCACGCTCGCGGGCTACGGGGCTGTGGGCGCCGGTCTGCCGCCGTATGAGATCCAGGAGATCATCACAGTGGTGAAAGCTTACGCAAGCGCTGTCGGTGCGGGCGAGTTCGTCAGCGAGATTTTCGGCGAGGAGGCCGACGAGCTGCGCCGCAGAGGCGGAGACGGCGGCGAATACGGCGCCACCACGGGCCGTCCGCGCCGGATGGGCTGGCTGGATCTTGTCGCGACGCGGTACGGCTGCCGTGTGCAGGGCGCGACCTGCATCGCTATGACGGTGCTTGACGCGCTCGGATATCTCGACGAGATCCCGGTCTGCGTCGGCTATGAGCTCGACGGGAAGCGGATCGATACGTTCCCCACCACCTCGAAGCTGCGCCGCTGCAAGCCGATCCTTGTCAAGCTGCCGGGCTGGAAATGCGATATCCGCGGCATCCACAAATATGAGGATCTGCCGGAGAATACCAGGAAGTATATTGAGTTTGCGGAAAAAGAAATCGGGATCCCGGTGAAGATTGTCTCCAACGGTCCCGCCAGAGACGATATTATTTACCGCTGAGCAGATTCCGGGAGGGATGGGGAAAGGCCCCGTGCCCTCCCGGCCGCAATACGCAGGAGCTTCCTGCAAAGGGGGATTGGAATATGTGTGGAATTGTCGGTTATATTGGGGAAGAACAGGCCGCGCCGCTGCTGCTCCAGGGGCTGGAGAAGCTGGAATACCGCGGCTATGATTCGGCAGGCGTGGCCGTCTATGATGGGGAAAAGCTGGATGTCGCCAAGGCCAAGGGACGCTTAAAGGTGCTCAGCGGTATGCTGGACGGAGGGAAGAAGCTGCACGGAACCATCGGGATCGGCCATACCCGCTGGGCGACCCATGGAAAGCCCTCCGATATCAATTCGCATCCGCAGACGAGCGTTTCCGGCAAGTTTGCCGTGGTACATAATGGGATTATCGAGAATTACCGCGCCATTAAGGAGCACCTGATCCGCCGGGGCGTCAATTTTACCTCCGAGACGGACACGGAGGTTGTGGCGCAGCTTCTGGAATACTATTACCGCGGGGATGTCCTTGACGCGCTGATCAAGGTGATCCAGCGTGTGGAGGGCTCCTACGCGCTCGGCGTGATCTGCGAGGAGCATCCGGATGAGCTGTACGCTGTACGCAAGGACAGCCCGCTGATCATCGGCATCGGAGACGGCGAGAATTTCATCGCGTCCGACGTTCCGGCGATCCTCAGCAAGACGCGCGAGATTTACCGATTGGGCGACAACGAGATCGCCTGCATTACCCGTGCCGCCGTGACGGTGTACGATCTCGACAAGGAGATCATCCCGAAAGAGCCGATCCATATCGATTGGGACGTTTCCGCGGCCGAAAAGGGCGGCTATGAGCATTTCATGGCCAAGGAGATCATGGAGCAGCCCAAGGCTGTGCGCGATACGATCTCCCCCCGCATCCGCGGCGGGCGGATCGTGCTGGATGATATCACACTCACGCCGGAACAGCTGCGCGATCTGCGCCGCATCGAGATTGTAGCGTGCGGATCGGCGTACCATGTGGGTGTCGTGGCAAAATATATTCTGGAAAAAATGACGAGGATCCCAGTGGAGGTGGATGTCGCGTCGGAGTTCCGTTACCGCACCCCCATCATCGACGATAAGGCGCTTGTGCTGGTGGTGAGCCAGTCCGGCGAGACGGCCGACACCCTCGCAGCCCTGCGGGAAGCAAAGCGTCTGGGTGCGCGCGTACTGTCGATTGTCAACGTGGTGGGGAGCACCATCGCCACGGAATCCGACGACGTGATCTATACCTGGGCAGGTCCGGAGATCGCCGTCGCCACAACAAAGGCATACAGCACCCAGCTCGCTGTTGTGTACCTGCTGGCCGTCTACATGGCGGAGGCTCTGGGGACTATCACCAGCGAGGAATATGCGGACTATATCGCGGAGCTGGAATCCCTGCCGGATAAGATTGAGAGGATCCTGGAAAATAAGGAGGATATCCAGTATTTTGCGTCCAAGTATTTCAACGCGAAGGATATTTTCTTTATCGGACGCAATCTCGATTACGCGATGTCGCTGGAGGGCTCGCTCAAGCTGAAGGAGATCTCCTATATCCATTCGGAGGCGTACGCGGCGGGCGAGCTCAAGCACGGCACGATTTCCCTGATTGAGGACGGCACGCTGGTGGTGGCGCTGGCGACGCAGAAGCGCCTGTTTGACAAGATGATGAGCAACGTCCGGGAGGTCAAGGCGCGCGGTGCCGTTGTACTCGGCCTGACGACCGAGGACTGCGCCGAGATGGAAAAGGAGACGGATTTCACGTTCACCGTGCCCCAGGCGTGCGATATCATGCTCCCGTCGCTCGCCGTCGTCCCCCTGCAGCTTTTCGCCTACTATGTGGCCTCCATGAAGGGCTGCGACATCGATAAGCCGCGCAATCTCGCCAAATCCGTCACCGTCGAGTAACCCGGCGGCGCGGACGGGACGCGCGGAGGAGAATGAATAAAAAGGAAGGTAATATATGGCAAAAATTTTGGAAACGAAATCGCTGAAAATTCAAAATGAGGCGGTCCTGGTCCTGGATTTCGGCGGGCAGTACTGCCAGCTGATCGCACGAAGGGTGCGTGACTGCAATGTGTACTGCGAGATCCTTCCCTATCAGACGCCAATCGAGGAGATCCGCAGCCGCGGCTATAAGGGGATCATCTTCACTGGCGGTCCGAACAGCGTCTATGACGAGACGTCTCCGCGCTGCTCCAAGGAGATTTTTGATCTGGGCGTGCCGGTGCTCGGCATCTGCTACGGCGCGCAGCTGATGGCATACCTCCTGGACGGCGAGGTGAAGAGCTCCCATATCAAGGAATACGGCAAGACGCCCACGGATTTTGATTCTGCCTCCGCCCTGTTCGACGGCGCCCCGGAAAACAGCGTCACCTGGATGAGCCACACCGACCATATTGCAAAGCTTCCGGAAGGCTTCCGCGTCACGGCGCACAGCAGTCACTGTCCTGTTGCCGCGATGGAGGACGCGTCCCGCAGGCTGTATGCGGTGCAGTTCCATCCGGAGGTGGAGCACACCGAATACGGCCAGACGTTCCTGGAAAATTTCCTGAAAAAGGTCTGCGGCTGCAAGGCGGACTGGGAGATGTCCTCGTTCACCGAAACCACCATCGAGTACCTGAAAGAGCAGCTTGGCGGCAGCAAGGTGATCTGCGCGCTGTCCGGCGGCGTCGATTCCTCCGTGGCGGCACTGCTGCTGCACCGCGCGATCGGGAAGAATCTGACCTGCATTTTTGTGGATCACGGCCTGCTTCGCAAGAATGAGGGCGACGATGTGGAGCGCGTATTCCGCAACCAGTTTGATATGAACCTGATCCGCGTCAACGCGCAGGATCGTTTTCTGGCCCGTCTGGCCGGTGTGGAGGACCCGGAGCGCAAGCGCAAAATCATCGGCGAGGAATTTATCCGCGTCTTTGAGGAGGAGGCGAGGAAGCTCGGGGAGATCAACTATCTCTGCCAGGGCACGATCTACCCGGATGTCGTGGAGAGCGGAAACGGTGCGTCGGCGGTGATCAAGAGCCACCACAACGTGGGCGGAATCCCGGACGACGTTGGCTTTGTCGGGATTGTCGAGCCGCTGCGCAGCCTGTTCAAGGACGAGGTGCGCCGCGTCGGTCTGGAGCTTGGCATCCCGAGCGAGCTGGTGTGGCGCCAGCCGTTCCCGGGCCCCGGACTTGCCGTGCGCATCATGGGCGAGATCACCTGGGAAAAGCTGGAACTCCTGCGCGAGGCGGACAGCATTTTCCGGGAAGAGGTGGCGAACGCCGGCTTGGAAAAGAGCGTCAATCAGTATTTTGCCGTCCTGACCGGGATCCGGAGCGTCGGCGTGATGGGCGACGAGCGCACATACGACTATACGATCGCCCTGCGCGCCGTCACCACCAGCGACTTCATGACAGCCGACTGGGCGCGGATCCCGTATGAGGTCCTGGCGAAAGCGTCGAACCGCATCACGAATGAGGTGGATGGCGTGAACCGTGTCGTCTACGATATTACGAGCAAGCCCCCGGCAACCATCGAATGGGTCTGACAATCAGGGTGCAGCCGATATATCAAGAGTGCTGAAGAATTGCGGATAAAGAAAATTTCATAGGAGGCAGACAATATGGAAAACAATAAACGGCCGGAATCCCTTGCGAGGATCACGGAAAAAACGGCGGCGCAGGCTTTTATCGATCAGCAGATCGCTGAGATTCAAGAGACTGTGGGCGATAAAAAGGTGCTGCTGGCCCTTTCGGGCGGTGTGGACTCCTCTGTGGTAGCCGCGCTGCTGATCAAGGCCATCGGCAAACAGCTGGTATGCGTCCACGTGAACCACGGCCTGCTGCGCAAAGGGGAGCCTGAGCAGGTGGTGGAGGTGTTCCGTAACCAGATGGACGCCAACCTGATCTATGTGGACGCGGTGGATCGTTTCCTGGACAAGCTCAAGGGCGTGGCAGATCCCGAGCAAAAGAGAAAGATTATCGGCGCAGAATTTATCGAGGTATTCAAGGAGGAGGCCGGAAAGCTTGAGGGCGTGGAGTTCCTGGCTCAGGGCACGATTTATCCCGATATTCTGGAGAGCGAGAAGGGCGTGAAAGCCCATCATAATGTGGGCGGCCTGCCGGAGCAGCTGGGCTTCCGCCTGGTGGAGCCGCTGAAGTTCCTCTATAAGGACGAGGTCCGCGTGATAGGCGACACCCTTGGTCTGCCTGCCGGTATGGTGTACCGTCAGCCGTTCCCGGGTCCCGGTCTGGGGGTGCGGTGCCTGGGCGCTATCACCAGGGAGCGCCTGGAATGTGTGCGGGAATCCGATGCCATTCTGCGGGAAGAATTTGCCAAAAACGGCCTGGAGGGCAAGGTGTGGCAGTACTTCACCGTAGTGCCGGACTTCAAATCGGTAGGTGTGAAGGACGGCGTCCGTACCTTTGCCTATCCGGTGATCCTCCGCGCGGTCAATACGGTGGACGCCATGACTGCCACGGTGGAGGATGTTCCCTTTGCGCTGTTGCAGCACATCACCCAGCGCATCACCGCAGAGGTTCCGGGTGTCAACCGCGTCCTCTACGATCTCACGCCGAAGCCTGTCGGCACAATTGAGTGGGAATGATTTCAGAGAGGCCGCAACCCCTTGAAAATCAAGGACTTTTGACCGCTTAAACCTCTCCGTGGCAACAATTTGGCAACAGTTTTCATTATTCCAAAGAGAAAGAGCTACCTGATTTTCGAAAGTCAGGTAGCTCTTTTCGTTTTACTCATCTTTGTCAGGCCGCTTCTTCAATTCATCACCAGCAGATCGCTGAGACCCTGGGAGGGAATGACCTCGTGCCAGTGACCCGTGGTATCAAACTCAGGGTAGTGGTAGCGCTAGCGGTCGTAGTCCTCTTTGCTGATCTCCCCCGACTTCAGCTTGGCTGCCTGCTCTCCCCATAATCAAGGCGCACATCGGCGAACTTCTCTGGGAAGCCCAGCGCCATACCGAGATATTTCTGCGTCATGCCGCGCAGAGTGCGGAAAAAGTGGATTCTTTCGCCAATCGCCATATCATCAACTCATGTCGCGATTCATGACACCCTATGCTCCGAAACAGGGTACCAGATACAGGGGCAAAAAGTGTTCGGAGAACGCACAGCTGCAGAATGAAATTCTGTGTTGAGAAGGGGGTTGGGGCGCTGCCCTCAACAAACAGACGGTAAGAAATGTGAGTATGTATTAACACTTGCGTTGCTTGCCGAATTTGTGTGTGGCTATCTACACGCATTGATTGCCACGAGTAAGTTCATAAAAATTTTTTCAAAAAATAGTTGTATCTTTTCTTCTGTACAGTTATTATAATTATATAAATACTAACTTGGATTTTTGTTCTTTATATTTTGAGGAGAGGATAGAAAGATATGGCGCGAAAAGCCTATTCTGAACAAGAGAGAGAACAAGTGCGCAGAGCTCTGCTGACGGCGGTGATTCAGTGTATTGTGGACCGGGGTCTGATCCATAGCAGTATTGATGTACTGTGCAAAAAGGTTGGTATCTCCAAAACCTTTTTCTACACTTTTTTTCCTTCCAAGGAAGAACTGGTATTGGAAGCACTTCGATATCAGCAGCCCAAGCTGCTGCAATATGCCAGGCAGCTGATGGAAGATCCTTCGCTCAGTTGGAGGGAAGGCGTCCGAACCTTTTTGGAGACCTGCGTTTACGGCGAGAAAAAAGGCATCGCTGTATTATCTATTGAAGAAGAACAAGAGGTTTATCGCTGTCTCTCCCAAAAAAATTTCCAGACCTTCCGGGAAGCTCAAACTAAATTATTCCGTGATTTGCTCGTGATTTTTGGCCTTCCTGTGGACGGTATAGAGCCTCGGCTATTTGGCAACTTGGCTCTATCTATGATGATGGTCTACAAGGCAATTCCAGACACTATGCCTTTCCTGTTTCCCGAAGCAGCAGATGATATGGTGAAATTTCAAATCAATGCCTTACTGGATGAAATGCAGCGAGCAAAAAAGGAACAAATAAGGTGATACAAGATGCACAGAGATAAACTGCCATGCTCTGTGGGATTACAGAGCAGACAAATACATTCAAATATCGGAGAAGGCCGGATTTTTGTAACCGGCTTTTGGTTCGGTGCGGCCTTTTCATGCCCTGCGTCAGGCTGTCCTTGCGTCAGTACGGCGCAGGGCGTTTTTTATTACAAAACAGGAGGCAGACAAGATGAGACTAAAATATAATTGCCCTGGCTGCGGCACTCCTTTGGGCTATGATGGGTTGTGCTGGAAGTGTAAGTGTGAGCAGGAACGGAAAAATGCGCTTGCCTGGACGCCGGAACAAATTGCAGAGAAACAAAAAAAACTCATTCAGAACATCCAGCGGCTGGGTGATATGGAGGACCCGGAGTGTACCGACTTTTGGCAGCTGCTGGGATACCGGGACGCTATCACCCCGGAGATACAACGAGCAGCACTGGCTGCGGAGGTATTCTATCCCAACGAACTCTACCACCATGCACCGGATGATGTGCGGGAAGGTCTGATCGCCGCTCTGCTAAAAACCGAAGACGCCCATGAAGCTGCCAATCTGATGTGTAGCCTTGCCTTTCAGGGGGATGATAAGGCGATGGAGATACTGCTGGAGCTGGAACGGAATCCCCGCCCCTGGCGCAAGAGCCTCTATGTAGACCCATCCATCTACGCCCAGTGCGGCGGCTGGACCTTTGACAAGGAAGGCCAGCGGATACAATTGAATTTTGATACCTGCTTTTCCCTCGTCAAGGGAGAGCCCGGCGAAAACTCACCCGTCCGCATTGGCCAGGCACGGGAGGACACCTGTCCCCACTGCGGCGGTCGCATGGTGGATATGCTGGTGCTGGACGGTCGGGATGAACGGCTGAAGTTCCTGGGGCTGGATGGTATCCTGACCGCCACCTGCTGCCCCAACTGCGTGGGATTTCTGAAAACGCCCGCCTTCAACCGATTTACTCTGGACGGTGGCGTGAAGGTCTTCCACTCGGAGCTTTTTGACGGGTCGAAAAAGATGGACTGCTATGTCCGGCCGGAGGAGTACAAGGAACTCACCGAGAATCCCTTTGTGCTGGACACAGCGCCTGTGCCCCTGTTTTACGGCGCCGCTTGCGAGGACGTGAACACCATCGGCGGATTTGCCAACTGGGTGCAGGATTGGGAATACACCGCCTGTCCTCACTGCGGCAAGCCCATGAAATACTTGGCCCAGATTCAGTGGGATACGGTGATGGACGGTACAGAGGGAACGCTTTACATCGAATTCTGCCCGGACTGCCAGATCGTATCCATGCAGCACCAGCAGACCTGAGAGGAGAGCATCACATGAATTTACCAAAGCGCAATAGTGTGGACGGACGCTGTTACTGGATGAAGCCCGAGGTGCAGGAGGAGCTGCAACCGCTCTTTGACCAGTGTATCCAGGATGCCATTGACGGGAAAATCACGCGGCTTGATGATTCCCACTGGCCGCCGGTAGTGGTCAGCAGTCAAGGTGCACCCTTTGAGGTGTGGCAACTGCTTAGGGCATGGACCGAAATACAGCGGGCCGAGACCCTGGATGCGGAAAAGGCCATCGCCTTCAGCGAAAACCTGCGCCGCCAGAGCCGCTGGGGTGAAATTGACCACCATCTACTTGATATGCTGAAACGGGAGCTACAAGAGAAGTATTTTGTTGTAACAGGCGATGAAGATGATCGCTTCTGGGATCGGGAGTATTCCTTGAAACCAGGCATCCGTGCAGAGCAGATCCCGGAGCCGCTGCTGCGTTTCGCCTGCTATGTGGCGGTGAGCTATAAAGTGTATGGCTTGGACTTTCAGTATCTGGACGCCAATTACCTCTTTGGATTGGTGGAGAAAGTCCGTCCTGATATGGTGAAAAAGCTCCGGGAACACGGGACCGGCAGGCTGCCGCTCTCTCTGCAAAAGAGGAAAACAGAGCACTTCACCGCATCGGCCAACGATGCCTTTGCTGTGATCCGTATTACTGCCAGGGACAACACAGAGGAATGCTGCCACGAAGTGCTGGACTACCTGTGTGAGATTCTGGAGCAGGAGGACTTTCCCCGCAGTTATGCTGTGGAATTCAAAGGACCGGAAAAGAGGTATCTGCCCATCACAGGACTGCCCAAAAAGGGAGTCAATCAGCTTTTTGCCTGTGCTGTGCAGTACCCCAGCCTCCACCCCCTGATGGAACGGTACGCCCGGCTTGCCATGCGGCAATATGAGCAGTACACCAATCTCAGCGATGAGCAGTGCGCTCTCCCCGGAAGTTTTGCCGTGTTCGCCCTGGGAATGCTGGGGCAAGAGTGGCGGCAGCTCGTCTGGGATTATCTCGATCTCTGTGATGACGAGCACTCCCGTTTACAGGAAAAATTTCTCCGGGAGTATGTGAAACAGTTCGGCTTTACCGCCGATACAGTCCCCATTTTTGTCCGGGGGGTGCTGTCTATGCAGAACATGAAGTATTCCAAGGACTATGCCGCATGGATGGCAAACGCGGAAAGCCTGGACGCTCTGCTGGAGGCAAAAGTCCATCTGTCCGAGATCGTTCCAAGCGGTTTTTCCTCCGACGAGGATGACGATGATGAGGAGGACGAGGAACCTACCCAGGAAACAGAATCCAGCCCGGAGGAAGTGCTGCAATACGCATGGGAGACCATCTGCTATGTGATCTGGGGCAAAGCCAGCGCCAAGGGTGGTCAGAAAGTGGTGGAAGCAGCTTCGGAGGAACTGAAGGAACTTTACCGACAGATTTTTATTCCGATAACGGAGAACCTGGAAGAAAAAGGTGGCCTGCTATGAGTTTACCGAAACGAGACGGCGTACATGGCCGTTATTACCTGATTCATAAACCGGATACGGACCCCGAAGTGCTGGAACACGCCGATCAGTGCATCCAGGATGTGTTGGATGGAACCGCAAAAGAAAACCATTCCGGCTACCCGGTGGTTGTTCGGAATCAAAACGGAACCCCCTTTCTTCCCAGCCAGCTGCTGGAGCGGTATCTGTCCAAGCTGCCCTTGAAGGGATTTCCCTGCGAGGAGGCGGTCACCTTCTGTGATCCCCTACGGCGGCTGGCGGGCTGGAAGGAGATTGATCATACGCTGCGGCAGTACATCGAAAAGCAGGTGCGGGATCGGTATTTTGCGGTTGGAGAGCGGGAGGATGGTTTTACGGTTTTCCCTCCCTGCACCGTGTGGCCGGAGCTGAGGCCGGAGGATGTGGACGAAGGTCTGCTGCGCTTTGCCTGCTATGTGGCGGTCTGTTATACGGTATATGGAGCCAGCTACGACTCCCTCACCACCGAGCACATTCTCGGCCTGGTTTCCCAACTCCGCCCGGACATGGTGAAGCAGCTGAAAACGGGCGGCAGCGGAAAATTGTCAAAGGACATCCAGCGGCGTAAGACGGAGCATTTCACCGCATCGGCCAATGATGCGTTTGCCACCATCCGCATCACCGCCAGGGACTCCACCGAGGAGTGCTATGCTGAAA
>DVHF01000074.1 GCA_018712265.1 Candidatus Gallacutalibacter pullicola | reverse complement strand
TCATGGCAAACTGCGACAACAAAATGGAATGTCCCTGCACCTATGACTGTCCCCGCCACGGCAAATGCTGCGCCTGTGTGGCACATCACCGGAATCATAACGAGGGCGTGCCGGGCTGTTTTTTCTCCCCTGAAGCGGAAGCGACATACGACCGCAGCGTTGAGGCTCTCGCGCGGGATCGCGGGCTGATCAAATGAATACAGCCGCATCCCCGCTGGGGCTTTACATTCACGTACCATTCTGCGACGCGAAGTGTCCCTACTGCGACTTTTACTCCATGCGCGCCGACAGCGGCCGTATGGATGATTATACCCGTACGGTGATCGCGTCGCTGCACGAATGGTCCGGTACGCTGCGCCGTCCGGCCGACACCCTCTATTTCGGCGGCGGCACGCCGAGTCTGCTGGGCGCGTCCCGTCTGGCGCAGATCATCCGGGCAGCGCGCGATTCCTTCGGCCTTTCCGGGGCAGAAATCACGGTGGAGGCAAACCCGTCCCGCGAGATGGACGATCTGTTTTCAGCACTCGCCGCGGAGGGAGTCAACCGCCTTTCCATCGGCCTGCAATCGGCCAGCGATGAGGAGCTCCGTCTGCTGGGACGCCGTCATACGGCGCGTCAGGCCGCTGACGCTGTGCGATCGGCGCAGCGCGCGGGGATCTCCAACATCTCCCTCGACCTGATGATCGCCACCCAGAACCAGACCGCGGAATCCCTGCGGAATTCCATTCATTTCTGCGCGGATCTCGGCGTGACCCATCTTTCCTCCTATCTGCTGAAAATCGAGGACGGCACCGTCTATGGCAAACACCGTGAGGATCTCCGTCTCCCCGACGACGATACCGCGGCGGATCTCTATCTGCTGGCCTGTGAGGAGATGGAGCGGGCCGGATATTTCCAATATGAGATTTCCAATTTTGCAAAGCCGGGTTTTGAGAGCCGGCACAATCTGAAATACTGGGACGCGCAGGAATACCTGGGGATTGGCCCGGCGGCACATTCCTTTGTGGATGGACGTCGCTTTTTTTATCCCCGGAGCCTGCGCGGGTTCCTGTCCGGCGATCCCCCGGAGACGGAGGGGCCGGGCGGGGATCCCGAGGAATACGCGATGCTCCGCCTGCGCCTGACCGAAGGTCTGACCGAAGCCGGATACCGCGCGCGCTTTGGGCAATCCATCCCGGACACGTACCGCCGCCGGGCAGAACGCTATCGTACCCCCGGCCTGACCATCTGCGACACAAACGGCATACGGATGACAAGGAAAGGTTTCCTTGTCTCGAACCTTCTTCTTGGCGATATTCTCGGCTGAGGGCAGGATAAAATATTTGAAGCCGAAATTTTTGGGCTGTGTGCGCATCCGGGCAGGGTGAAACCCTGTAAGCCCGCCAGATGACAGGAGGCATCCATGGAATTTAAAAAGAATGATTTTATTACCTTAAATATTACGGGATATACCTCGGAGGGGAACGGTGTGGGGAACGCCGGAGGATGCGCTGTGTTTGTACCGGGCGCCGCCCGCGGCGATTCCCTCCGCGTCCGCATCGTCAAGACGGAAAAGAACTACGCGTTCGGCAGACTGGAGGAAATTCTCTCCCCGTCCCCGGAACGCATCCCCGTCGACTGCCCCGTATTCCGGCAATGCGGCGGCTGCGCGTTCCGCCACCTGAGCTATCAGGAAGAGCTTCGTGCCAAGGAAGAACGCGTGCGCGCTGCCGTCGAACGCATCGGCGGCTTTTCCGGATTGACTGTCCGCCCCATCCTCGGCGCGGAACACCCGGATCGCTACCGCAACAAGGCGCAGTTCCCTATCGGCCGGGATGCCGACGGGAAAATCTCGCTCGGCTTTTTCGCCAACCGCAGCCACCGCATCATCCCCTGCCGCGACTGCCTGCTCCAGCCCGAAGTCTTTACCCGCGCAGCCGATACCTTCCTGCGCTGGGCGGAGCTCTCCGGCGACGAACCATACGACGAAACGACCGGGAAAGGCCGCCTGCGCCACCTCTATCTGCGTCAGGCCGCGTCGTCCGGCGAGGTGATGGTCTGCGTCGTGGTAAACGGCAACGGCGTCCACCGGGAGGATCTGCTCACCGAAATGCTCCGCCGCGATATTCCCGAAATGACCAGCCTGATCGTCAACTCCAACCGCGAACGCACCAACGTCATTCTGGGACGGAAAAACCGCACCGTCTGGGGACAGGACGCCATCACCGATACGCTCTGCGGACTGCAGTTCCGCATTTCCCCGCACGCGTTCTATCAGGTCAACCGTGACCAGGCGCAGCGGCTCTACCAGACCGCCGCGCAGTATGCGTCGCTCACGCAGGGGGAGACGCTCCTCGACCTCTACTGCGGCACCGGGACAATCGGCCTCTCTATGGCGGACCGCGCCAAAAGCCTGATCGGCGTGGAGATCGTGGACGCCGCCGTTCAGGATGCCCGCGAAAATGCCGCACGCAACGGGATCGGGAACGCGGAATTTCTGTGCATGGATGCCGCTCCGGCCGCTCAGAAGCTCGCCGCCGAAAACCGCCGGCCCGACGTGATCGTTCTGGATCCGCCGCGCAAGGGCTGCTCGCCGTCCGTGCTGGAAAGCGTGGTGCAGATGTCTCCCTCGCGGGTGGTGTACGTCTCGTGCGACCCCGCCACCCTCGCCCGCGACCTCAAGCTGCTGGCGCAGTCCGGCTACCAGCCGCAGGAGCTCACCCCCGTCGATATGTTCCCAAGAACAGCACATGTAGAAACAGTCGCGCTGATAACAAAAGAAGGTTCCTCTTATGATACGAATCATTGATACTTATCCAGATATTGTCCAACGCTTTTCCGGGACTTCTTTCCAAATGGAACAATGGAAAGAGTATGCGGGACAAATTTCTCCCTCTCTCCCTCAAAAATGTCTGGATGATATCCTGTCCTATGATTTTAACCGGCAGGTACTGCCCGTATTGGAATACACATTATCACATTCGGAACAAATGGAAACGGCGCATACCAGTTTTTGCCGCGCCGCAGGGGATCTGAACCGGAGCATACAAGATATTTTTCAGATAAGCGTCGATGCAGATATCATTTTTTATCTGGGACTGTGCAATGGTGCCGGATGGGCGACCAGTCTTGAAGGACGTCCCGTCGTTTTGCTTGGCGCAGAGAAAATCTTGGAGTTGAATTGGCAGGATCAGAACAATATGTATGCTCTGATATATCATGAATTGGGGCATTTATGCCATTTCCAGCACAGGACGGCGGCGCGATTTGAGCACAGCGCGTCAGCCTTATGGCAGCTGTATACCGAAGGAATGGCCATGTTCTTCGAGCAGGAATTGATCGGAAATCCTGAATTTTTTCATCAGGATCACGCCGGATGGCTCGACTGGTGCAGGAGAAATGAATCCGGGCTTTTTGCGGAATACTTGCGCCGGTATCAAAGCGGGGAATCCATTCAGGACTTTTTCGGGGACTGGTGCAGCTATCAGGGCCGTTCCGATGTTGGATATTTTTTAGGGTCTGCCGTCATACGTAATTTATCAAGAAGTATGAGCTATCAGCAGTTATGCGACTGCAGCCCCCATGAAATAGAAACAGAACTGCGCAGACTGTCAGGGACATAAAAGCAGCAAGTCAGCCACCGTCCGAAATATAAATATTTGCGTACGAAAACAGGAGAAAACCATGTTGATCGATGAAATTGTGACAAGGGAGCCTATCGACAGGGGCTGGTCCTGCGACCGGAAATTCTGCGTCACCGCGCGGGACGGCACAAAATATCTGCTGCGGATCACGCCGTCCGGCAAGGGCGCGGACCGCTATAAGATGTTCCGGATGCAGCAGCGGGCCGCGTCGCTGGGGATCCCCATGTGCAGGCCCGTGGAGATCGGGCCGTGCGCGGACGGCATCTACACCTTACAGACCTGGATCGACGGAGATGATCTGGAGGAAATCATCACGGAGCTGTCCGATACGCGTCAGTACGCATACGGGCTCGACGCGGGACGCATCCTGCGCAGGCTCCATTCCATCCCGGCCCCGGAATCGCAGGAGGACTGGGAATCCCGGTTCAACCACAAGATGGACTACAAGATCCAAAAATACCGCGAATGTCCGATCCACTACGAGGGCGGGCAGTCCTTTATCGACTACATAAACGCGAACCGCCATCTGCTCAGGGACCGGCCGCAGGTGTTCCAGCACGGCGACTACCATATCGGGAACATGATGATCGACCGCGGCGGCAGGCTGCAAATCATCGATTTCGACCGGTACGACTTCGGCGATCCGTGGGAGGAATTCAACCGCATCGTCTGGTGCGCCCAAAAATCGCCGCTCTTTGCGTCCGGCATGGTGAACGGCTACTTTGACGGCGACGTGCCGCCCGAATTCTGGAAGCTGCTGGCCCTCTACATTTCGAGCAACACGCTTTCCTCCGTGCCCTGGGCGATCCCCTTCGGGCAGGGGGAGGTGGAGGTCATGCTCCATCAGGCGGGGGAGGTGCTGTCCTGGTACGACTGTATGCGCAATCCCGTGCCCTCCTGGTACTCCAAGGGCTTCTATTTGCAGACCATCGACAGGATCCCCTGCAGGCTGAAAGGTCCATTCGATTTCAGCTTCCTGCACGAGTACGGCACGGTGTTCCGGATCTTTGACGATCAGGATTCCGGCAACATCTGCTTCGGGACCGAACGGGACGGGCGGCGGTACTTCATCAAATTCGCCGGCGCACCCACAGAACGCGGAACCGGGACCTCCGCGGAGGCTGTCGCCAGACTGCGGACGGCTCTGCCCGTATACCGCGATCTGCGCCACAAAAATCTAATCCGGCTGGCGGGGGCCAAGGAGATCGGCGGCGGGCTTGCGCTGATCTTCCAATGGGCGGACGGGGACTGTATGGGCAGGATGTACCCCGCATCGCACCGCCGGTTCCTGCGGCTCCCGCTTGACGCCCGGCTGGCTGTGTTCCGGGATATCCTGAGCTTCTTTGAATATACCGCCGCTCAAAGCTATGTCGCCATCGACTTTTACGACGGCAGTATCCTGTACGACTTCGAGACGGGCCGGACGACGATCTGCGACATCGACTTTTTCCGCAGACAGCCCTGCGTCAACGATATGGGACGGATGTGGGGCAGCTCGCGCTTCCAGTCGCCGGAGGAATTCCATCTCGGCGCGGTCCTCGACGAGGTCACAAACGTCTACACAATCGGCGCCACAGCATTCGCGCTCTTCGGCGAATACGGCCGCACGCGGGACAACTGGCAGCTTGGCGACATCTCTTTCACGACTGCGGCAAAGGCCGTAAGCGACGATCGCGCCCGGCGGCAGCAGTCGATCCGGCAGTTCCGCGAGGAATGGGAGGCCGCTCTGAAACAGGAGGCAGTGCACTGATATGGAACTCAGAATTGTGCAGAAACCCGCCCTGCAAAGGAATCGCTCCGCTGCGGCGGCATATCATAACTCTTTTTGCCCGGATCCCGCGGCCGCGGGTATTTTCCGCAGCGGACGGATCCGGAATCTGTTGTAACTATGGAATGAGGATGGGAAAAGTATGAGCTTACCAATACTGAAACGGCTGAAGAATCACCCGCTGATTGAACTTCTGGCAAACAACGGGGGGAATCCCCGGACACTGGTGCTGATTGAACCGCTGTGGGGCATCCCCTACAACCTGATCGCGCCGTTCGCCACACTGTATATGTATAACCAGGGGATCACGGACGTGCAGATCGGCCTGATTTTGTCGATCGCCATGTTCGTGCAGGTGTTCTTTTCCTTTTTCGGCGGGATACTCACCGACAAAATGGGCCGCAAATTTACCACCATGATGGGCGATTTCTTCGGCTGGGCGGTGGCCTGCCTGATCTGGTCCTTCTCCAACAACTTCTGGCTCTTTCTGGCCGCCGCTATCTTCAACAGCTTCGAGCAGATCAATCAGACCGCGTGGTACTGTCTGCTCATTGAGGACGCCGATCCGAAGGATCTCATCGGGCTGTATACCTGGGTGAATATCGGCGGTCTGGTCGCCATCTTCTTCGCGCCGCTGTCGGGGCTGTTCATCAACTCCTACTCCGTCGTGCCGGTGTTGCACGTGCTGTACCTGATCTTCTCCCTGACAATGCTGGCAAAATCCTTCATCACCTATAAATTCTGCACCGAAACGCGGCAGGGAAAAATCCGCATGGCCGAAACCAAAAATGTCTCCGCCCTGCATATGCTGGGCGAATACCGCCAGCTGATCCCCAAGCTGCTGCAGAACAAAGGCGTACTGAAAGCCGTTTCCGTGTCGGTCATCCTGTATATCACCAACCTTGTCAGCACGAATTTTTTCAGCCTGTACGCCACCCAGCGGCTGGGCCTTTCCGATAACTACCTTGCGCTGTTCCCGATCCTCAACGCGGCGGTGATGCTGATCTTCATGGTCGCGATCCAGCACCGCCTGAGCACCGTGAAATTCCGGATCCCCATGTGGGTCGGGCTGGGACTGTACGCGCTGGGAATCCTGCTTCTGATCATGGCTCCTATCGGCAATCTGGCCTGCGTCGTATTCTATGTGTTCGTAACGGCCGTCGGCAGCGCGCTGGTGAACCCGCGCAAGGACGCTCTGCTCCAGCTGAATATCAATCCGCAGGAGCGCGCGCGGATCAACGCCCTGATTATGGCCTCCACCATCGCGTTTTCATCGCCGTTCGGCTACTTTGCGGGCTGGCTGTCCAGTATGGACCGCCGTCTGCCGTTCGCGTTTATGTGCGCCCTCTATGTGACGGCTATGGTGATTATCGGGCGTATCCAGGAACCGTCTGTCGGCGCAGACGACGCACCGTAAACAACCTAAAAGTTTCGCCCGCCTTTTCAAAGGCGGTAGGGGGTGCAGGGGGGCAACGCCACCCTGCGGTAAATGGGACGCGAAGCGTCCCCCCGGAAAGGCGAGCAAACAGAGAGGGGGAACCATCCGGGGGATGGTTCCCCTGAACGCCTTTGCGGACCCCAGAGGCACCGCGCTCGAAGCACGATGACAGCTTTTCCATTGGCCCGAAGTGAGGTCGCGCCCATGATGACAGCTTTTCCGCTGGCCTGAAGTAAGGTCACGCTCATGATGACAGTTTTTCCATTGGCCTGAAGTGAGGTCGCGCCCATGATGACAGCTTTTCCACTGACCTGAAGTAAGATCGCCCCCATATTGTAAACCTATTCAAAAAATATAGTTGACAATCAGAAATACATTCCGTATAATAGAGAGGAACTTTTCACCAATCAGGAGGTTATCCCCATGAAAACGAGGTCCCTCGCACTTACGGCCATTTTTGCGGCGATCACCGTCGTATTTGCCCAGATTTCCATTCCGCTCCCGTTTACGCCGATTCCGCTAAGCCTGTGCGTTGCAGGAAGCTATCTGGCAGGATCGATCCTCCCAACGAGGTACGCTGTGTATTCTCAGCTCATTTATATACTGTTAGGAATCATCGGACTCCCCGTATTCGGCGGATTTTCCGGTGGGATCGGACATATTGCCGGGCCGACGGGCGGATATATTGCCGCCTATCCGCTCATGGCTCTGCTGGTGTCGCTGGTTTCCTCGCGGTTCCAGAAAAAGACGCCGGCTGCGTTCGGTCTGGGGATGCTCGCCGCGCTCGCGGTCTGCTACCTGTTCGGCTCGATGTGGTACTCGGTGGTGGGCAACATCACGCTGGCGCAGGCGTTTCTGGGGGCTGTGATTCCGTTTATCCCGATGGATCTGGTAAAGATCGTCCTGCTGTCGGTCTTTGCCGCCGCGCTCCATAAGGCTCTGAAAAAAGCCGGCTTCCCGCCTGTCGCCGCCATTTCATAACTATCCGTATTTTTTAAAATATATATCACAAAATTAAGGACCTCCCTTCTGTAAAGAAGAGAGGTCCTTTTTCTGATATGCTGTCGGAGAGCTGTTTAAGGTCTCCCTGATGCGTTTCAGTCCGCAGATTCGGGGCTGTTCGTCCCTGTCCGCCGGCTTTTTGTTTACTCAATCGGGTTTTTCAGCACGCCGATTTTCTCAATCTCACATTCCACGACGTCGCCCGGCTTCAAATAGCACGGCGGGTCCATCGCCGTCCCGACCCCGGCAGGCGTGCCTGTGGCGATAATGTCGCCCGCCTCCAGCGTCATGCCGCGGGAAAGATCGGCTATCAGGCTGGGAATATCGGTGATAAAATACCGGGTGTTCGAGCTCTGGCGGGTCTCCCCGTTCACGCGGCAGCAGAGATCCAGCGTCACCGGGAACGGAATCTCGTCCTTTGTCACGAGCACCGGCCCCATCGGGGTAAAGGTATCCATGCTCTTGCCGCGGTACCACTGCACGTGCTGCTTTTGCAGTGTGCGCGCCGACACGTCGTTCACAATCGTGTAGCCGAAAATATACTCCTCTGCCCGATCCCTGGGGATATCTGTCCCCGTTTTGCCGATCACGACGCCCAGCTCCACCTCATAGTCGAGGCAGGGATCGATCTCCATGCGGCTCCGGATCGGCTCGCCCGGGCTCACCGTATGACAGACGCGCTTTGAAAAGTAAACGGGCTTTACAGGCTCCTGGAACGACGTATCAAACTTTTCCTTTGTCTCCGTGAGGTGATCGCGGTAATTCACGCCGACGCAGATCACGTCGTGGATGGGCCTGTCGATCGGGGAAAGCAGCTTCACATCGGAAACCGGGACAGCGTTTTTCCCCTCCTGCGCGGCCCTGCGGATCGTTTCCAGACCGTCCGGGCCGATTTCCTGAATCAGCTCTGTCAGGCTGGCAAAACGGCGTTCCAGGCCAAAGCCCTCCTGCGGGACAACGGACCGGCCGTCCTCTGTCAGCACGCCGATCCCCTCCTGCCCCTGTGCGAGGAAGCGGACAAATTTCATTGCGGACAACTCCTTTTCCTCTCCCCTCCCCTGCCCGTCCGGATACCGGCAGATATCCAGACGAAGAAGGACGGGCGATTTTTTATTCCTGACGGTTACATCTCACGGCCGACGGCCTGCGCGATCTTCCCGGCTTTCTGGTACATTTCGCTGTACTCCGCGATGGTGAGCTGCTGTGCGGCGTCGCTCATCGCCACCTTGGGATTGGGATGCACCTCCACAATCAGGCCGTCTGCGCCCGCGGCAATTCCTGCCAGCGCCAGCGATTCCACATAGGCGCGCTTGCCCGCCGCGTGCGACGGATCGATGATAATCGGCAGGCTGCTGCGCTCCTTGACGACAGCCACCGCCGCGATGTCGAGCGTGTTGCGGGTGGCGGTCTCAAAGGTACGGATGCCGCGCTCGCACAGCACGACATTGTAATTGCCCTCGCTCATGATATACTCGGCGGCGTCGAGCCATTCCTCGATGGTGGAAGCAATGCCGCGCTTGAGCAGCACCGGCACCTTCGACTGTCCCACCGCGCGCAGGAGACGGAAATTCTGCATATTGCGCGCGCCGATCTGGAACATATCGCAGTATTTTGCGGCAGTATCGATCTGATCCACGCCGACAACCTCGCTGACAACCTTGAGACCAGTCTCATCGGCAGCCATGCGCAGCAGGCGGTATCCCTCGTCCTCAAGGCCCTGAAACGCGTACGGGGACGTTCTCGGCTTGTACGCGCCGCCGCGCAGGAACTTCGCACCCGCCGCCTTTACGCCGCGCGCCGCTTCAAGGATCTGCTCCTCGCTCTCGACGGCGCAGGGACCTGCCATCATCGCCAGCTTTTTCCCGCCGATGATCTCCCCGCCCACTTCAACGGTGCGGCCGTCCGGGCACATATCGCGGCTGGCAAGCTTATAGGAGTGCATGATCGGCACGCATTCCTCAACGCCGTCCATCAGCGTGAGATCCACGCCGCCCAGGCGCGATTTATCTCCCAAAATACCGATGATTGTCGCCTGTGAGCCGACGGAGAGGTTCGCTCCGAGGCCGTGCTCTTTCAGACAGGCAATCACCTTGTCGATTTCCGCCTGTCCGGCGGTTTTTTTCATGACAATAATCATAACTGTATCCTTTCCCGGCAGAACTGCGTTCCCGGAGCCTGCCCTGTTTTGTAATCCTGTTACGGATCCTATTATATCCGAAAGCGCCAAAAAGTGCAATGCCGCGCAAGACATTTACGCTTTAAATGGATAAAGCGTAAAACGCAAAAAAACAGCCACGCTATTGGGTGACTGCTTTGTGTTGGCGTCTTCCTATTGTTCCAGGCCGCTTCCAGCCAAGTATCTTCGGCACCAGTGAGCTTAACTTCTGTGTTCGGAATGGGAACAGGTGGACCCTCACCGTCATCAACACCAACTATTCAGTTGACCGCTTTGAGCTTCGTTTTTTACCGTCTCTCTCGGCGACTTCTATATATTACCACATCCTTTTGCAAAATGCAAGCCTTTTTTTAAAAAAAATCAAATTTTTTTCAAGGCAAGGCTAAGCCTGGACGCACCTGTGTTGAGCAGACCGCAGAGGGCAGATCGCACACGCGTCGTACCTCCGCCCGGCTAAGTGATATGATCGAGCGGAGATGCCCGCGCTGCATCCTTTGTGCAGACATAAAAATCCCCGACCAGCCTCCCGCCGCGACAGAGTATCCGCTCCTATCGGCATTTCAGCGACCGGAGGGAGCGCTCCGCGGTCTACGTCAAGGCTTAGCCTTGCGCCGCAGGCGTGCTAGTACATCGTATCATATGTTGTGACGGCGGCCACCATCAGAAAGATAATCAGGAAAACTACCACGAAAATCAGCACAAAGAGCACAATCGCCCAAATCAGGCACAGTTTCGACCTCTTTCGCCAAATGTCAATCTGCGGCCCGATAAACGGCGCGGCATACGGGTTCATTGCCCCGCACTGCGGACAGTTCGGCATGGATACCCGGTGCGGAATCCCACACTGCGGGCAGTAAATCAGACGGTCGCTTTCCTTTCCCCGCATACACAGGTAAATAATCGCCGGGATCCATCCCAGAAAGCCTGTGAGCAGGGCCCACATCACCGGATCGGAATTATTCTTCGCCTTTGCGTCATAATATACGGCAAAGGCCAGAAGTATCTGCGAGCCTAATCCAAATCCACATACTAAAAACCAAATCAAAACGAAAGCATACCCAAATCCTGCTGGTGACATTCCAACATCCCCTTTCTCGAAGTTACTTTCAGAATACCGTATTTTTCTCACTTTGTCAAGAAACA
>DVHF01000007.1 GCA_018712265.1 Candidatus Gallacutalibacter pullicola | reverse complement strand
AGAAGAGACAGAATAAAATGGGGTTAGAAACGGGAAAAGGAGAGACTTCTATGGAGTATAAACTGAACCGGGAAAGCCTGCCCGCCTGCGAAACAGTATACGATGGATGTGCGGAACAGCCGATCGATCTGGATTTCAGCCTGCCGGATTACTGTCCGGATATCCAGAAAATCCTGAAATGCCAGGTGACGCCGTCCGTTACGGCGCAGAACCTGATGGGTGACAGGCTGGAGGTGGAAGGAACCGTCACCATCCGGGTGCTTTATCTGGATGCGTCGGGGGAAAACATACGGTGCTGCGAAAATAACCATCCGTTCACCGCGTCCATTGCGATCCGTCAGCCCGCGGATAATGCCGTGGCGTTTACAAAAACTCGGGTGGAATACGTCAACTGCCGTGCCACCAGTCCAAGACGGCTGGATATTCACGGAGCATTTTCCGTATGCGCCAGAGTGATCCGCCAGGTGCAGGATGAGATCGTCAGCCGGATAGAGGGCGACGACATTCAGCAAAAGACGCGCACACTGGACGTCAGCCGCAGTGCCGGGCTCGCACAGCAGCAGTTTTCCGTGACGGAGGTGCTGGAGATCGGCGGCGGAAAGCCTCCGGCAGAAACTATCGTGCGCAGCGGCGTTACAGCTTCCGTGCAGGATTTCAAGGTGGTGTCCAATAAGCTGATCCTGCGTGGGGAAGCGGTTCTGCGCGTCCTGTATTCGCCGGGAATCGATTCCCCCGCGCTGGAAGCGATGGAATATGAGATCCCATTCAGCCAGATGATTGACTGCGCCGGCGTCACAGAGGAATGTACCTGCGACGTGGCGCTGGATGTGATGAATTACCGTGTTGAGGCCAAGAGCGATTCCTCCGGGGAAAATACGCTGCTGGAAACGGAGATAAAGCTCATGGCGACGGCGTGCGCGTGGCAGGACGCACAGATCACGGCCGTAACGGACGCCTATTCCACACGGTATGAGCTTTCTGCCGATTACCGCCAGAGAGCGTTTGAGCGGCTCTCTGGAATTTTGTCCGACACCAGCGCGCAGAAATATACTATGGAGTTTGACAGCGGCGGCGTCTCCCGAATCATCGATCTGTGGAATGAGGTCAGCACCGTGGCGGCCGAGATTCAGGATAAGCAGATATCGTATAAAGGGCGGCTGAATGTCTGCCTGCTTGCGCTTACCGCCGAGGGAAAGCCGTTTTATCAGGAGCGCATGTTCGATTATGCGTTCGCACGGGATTATGCGGGTGGATCCGCCGCGGTGCGGTGCGATCCGCGGGTATCCGTGCAGGATGTGAGCTACCGGATCACAGGAGCCGCTTCGCTGGAGGTAAAGGTGGAGCTGAGACTTGCCTCGTCTGTATTCGAGCAGGCGTCCTGCCGGGCGGTGGCGGACATTTCCGCCGACGAGGAGCACCCGCGCGAAAAGGATACCTCTGCGGCCCTGACCATCTATTATGCAGATCCCAGCGAAAGCCTTTGGGATATCGCGCGCATGTACTGCACTTCCGCGGACGCAATCCGGGAAGAAAACGGCCTTGCGGAGGACTTCATCCCGGAAAACGGGATGCTTCTCATTCCAATGTGAAAGAACAGGGGGAGGCAGAAAATGGAAGAACGCAGCATTTATAAGGATATTGCCGAGCGGACGAACGGCGGGATTTACATAGGGGTGGTCGGCCCCGTGCGCACCGGCAAATCCACCTTTATCAAACGGTTCATGGATACCGTGGTCATCCCGAACATGGATGAGGAGCACCACCGCGAACGGGCGATCGACGAGCTGCCGCAGTCGGCGGCCGGCCGCACCATCATGACGACGGAGCCGAAATTCATTCCGGAAAAGGCCGTCACCATCCATATTGACGACAGCGCAGCCTTTGATGTGCGCATGATCGACTGCGTGGGCTATATTGTCCCGAGCGCCCTCGGCTACATTGAAAACGAGATGCCGCGCATGATCCGCACGCCGTGGTACGAGGAGCCGATCCCGTTCAATATGGCGGCGGAAATCGGCACAAAAAAGGTTATCACGGAACATTCGACGATCGGCCTTGTCGTAACGACCGACGGGACGATCGGGGATATCCCCCGCGAGGAGTATGAGGAAGCCGAAGCGCGTGTTATCCAGGAGCTTCAGGAGATCAAAAAGCCCTTTATCGTCCTGCTGAATTCGGCCTTTCCGGAGGAGCCGGAGACGAAGGAGCTGGCGCAGCAGATGCAGGCGGCCTACGGCGTGCCCGTGATGCCGGTCAACTGTCTGGAGTTGGAGGAGGCGGAAATCCGCGGGATCCTTTCCATGGTGCTGTATGAGTTCCCGATCCGCGAGATCAAGGTGGAGATGCCCAAATGGGTGTCGTCGCTGGAAAAGGCGCACTGGCTGCGCTCCGCAGTTTACGGCGCGATCCAGCAGGCGGCGTCCGGCGTTTCCCGGATGCGCGGCGTCAGCGCGCTCCCGGCCCAGCTGGAGAGCTGCGAGTATGTGGACAGCGCGCGTGCCGTCTCGGTCGATCTCGGAACAGGACGGGCGAGGATCGCCGTGCGGCTCAAGCAGGATCTGTTCTACCGCGTGCTTGGCGAAAAGACCGGCCTGGAAATCTGCGACGAGGGCGGACTGCTTGACTGTATGATGGAGCTGGCGCAGATGCGGCAGCAGTATAATAAGATCAAGGATGCGTATCAGGACGTCATGGAAACCGGATACGGGATCGTCATGCCCGCAATGGATGAACTGACGCTCGAGGAGCCGGAGATCATCAAGCAGGGCGGAAAATACGGCGTGCGCCTGCGTGCGAGCGCACCGTCGATCCACATGATGCGCACAACCATCAACACGGAGCTGACGCCGATTGTGGGATCGGAACAGCAGTCGGAGGAACTGATCATGTCGTTGCTGCGGAAATTCGATCAGAGTCCGTCGGAGATCTGGGAGTCGAATATCTTCGGCAAATCGCTGCACGAGCTGGTCAACGAGGGACTGCACAACAAGCTGTACCGTATGCCCACAGACGCGCGCGGCAAGGTGCGGGAAACCATCGAGCGCATCATCAACGACGGCTGCAACGGCCTGATCTGCATTATTCTGTGAAGTACGAGGACTCTGTCCCCGTGCCCCTGGCAGGGGGTTCCGCACCCCCTGCACCCCGCGCCGGGCCACAGGCCCGGACCCATACATTTCCGACTGTGTCGGAAATGAGTTCTTTTACTGCCAGACTTTTTATGGAAAGGAACGTCCCGGCGCGCAGCTCGAGCAAGCGTGCCGGGACGTTTCCGCGCATCCGCGCGGTTGGTTGAGGGGGAACGTCGTTCCCCCTCAAACTCCCCTTTGAGCAGGGTGCGTAATTGAATTGTTATGCCCGCATTTACGACGCACTGCATACTTAAATCCCTGACCAGTCCGCCGCCGCGACAGAGTACCCAATCCTATTGGCGTTTCCGCGGAGGGCACGACGTGCGGCGCGGTCTGCTCACCGCAGGTGCGTCCAAGCTTAGCCTGGTCATTTATTTCGATAGAATTTGCGGAAATTCTTCCTCGTCTCGCGGAACTGCCGCTGGTAGCGGTAATTCTTCAGGAAAGAACCGCCGAAAAACAGGATGACATTCAGCAGGGAAATAACGATCGCAACACGGGTAGACCAGCTTCCAAAAATAAAGGCGATGAGAAACCCGACAGCATCCAGAATGGCAAGGTACTTGATCTTGATAGGGAAGAAGAAAAACAGCGTGACCTGATAGTCAGGAGCGAGCATCGCAAAGGCGAGGAACAGCGAAAAATTCAGATAGGTGTTTACAGCGTAGCCGGTAATCAGCGCGCCGAGGATCGTACCGATCCAGCCCGTGAGATAAAACAGGTTAAAGCGGAAAGAACCCCAGTACGATTCCAGAGAAGAACCAATAAAATAGTAAAAATAAATGCTGAAAATGGCAAAGAGCAGGGAGGTGCTTGGCGGAAGGAACACAAAAGTGACAAGCCTCCATACCTGTCCGTGCAGCACGCTTGCCATGTCGAGCGGAAACCACCTCCATACAACACCGGGAAGTGCAAAGCTCATTAAAAACAGCAGCAGCATCCCGCCGGCGATATAATACATCAGGTGTGGGATGGCGTACCGCCCGAATTTTCTCCTGAGACGTTCTGTCCAATCCATTTGAGATCCCCCTCTTTTTTATTAGGCCCGCCGTTTCTGGTGAACCCTATCATAATTAAATTTATTATATGGGAAAACTTCATGGAAAACAAGAAAATAAACTGTAAATTTTTCCTGTTTCCTGATTTGGAAATTGACGCGCGTGTGCGGATGGGATATAATAGGGTCGAAATTGAGCGGTTCCGATGGGCGCGATCGCGCGTTGCGGGACAGAAGGAGGCAATCTTGTGCTGATATTGCACGGACACGCTGTCTGCAGCGGGGCGGCTGTGGGCAGACTTCGCTTTTACCGCCACGGAAGGGTTTCCGCACAGCTTCGCCATGTGGAGGATGCCGGGCAGGAGATAGAACGGCTCCGCCATGCGCTTTCACGGGCGGAGCAGGAACTGGAAGATCTTGCGGAGAACGCCGGGGAACAGGAAGCTGCTGAAATTATGGAGCTTCACCGGATGATGCTGGCGGATAAGGATTTCCGGGCGGCCATGGAAGGGCGGATTCGCGAAAAAGGGATTGCGGCGGAGAATGCCGTCCTGGAAGCGAGCGCGGAATTTGAAGCGCTGTTTTCCACAATGGATGATGAATATATGAGGGCACGCAGTGCGGATGTCAGGGACGTTTCCGCGCGGCTTGTCCGGATCCTCACAGGGGCTGTGGCAGGCGGTCTGGATACGTCAGTGCCTGTGATCGTCGCGGCAGACGATCTCGCGCCGAGCGAAACGGTGCAGATGGACAAGTCCAGAATTCTGGCGTTCGTTACGATGTTCGGATCGCCGAATTCGCACACAGCGATCCTGTCGGGCATTCTGGGAGTGCCGGCAATCGTGCAGCTTGGGACGGATCTGCTGCCGGAATTTGACGGGAAGCTGGCCGCTGTGGACGGGGACTCCGGGACGCTGTATATCGATCCGGACGAAGAAACGGTCGCTATGATCCGTCAAAAACAGGAGGACAGCCAGCGGATCCGGCAGGAGCTGGAAAGCTTTCGGACAAAGGAAAGCCGGACCGGGAGCGGGATAAGCGTGCGTGTCTGCGCAAATATCTCGACGCCGGAGGATCTCCGGGCAGCCGTGGAGAACGGCGCGGAGGGAATCGGTCTGTTCCGCAGCGAGTTTTTGTATATGGAAAGCGGTCAGCGTCCGGATGAGGACAGGCAGGCGATGATATACCGCCGCGTTCTCAAAGAGATGGGCGGCCGCCGTACCGTCGTGCGCACGATCGATCTGGGGGCGGATAAGGGAGCGGAATGGCTCAAACTTCCTCATGAGGAAAACCCAGCGCTCGGCTGCCGCGGGATCCGGCTGTGCTTCAGCCGTCCGGAGCTTCTGCACGAGCAGCTCCGCGCCCTGTACCGCGCCTCCCCGAGCGGGGATCTGGCGATCCTGTTCCCAATGGTGACCTCCTGCGGGGAAGTGAAGCGCCTGCGTGAAATGGCGCGTCAGGTGAGGGAGGAACTGCGGATGGAAGAAATCCCGTTTCGGGAGGATGTCCCGCTCGGCGTGATGATAGAGACGCCCGCCGCCGCGCTGATCAGCCGCGATCTGGCGCGGGAGGCCGATTTCTTCAGCATCGGCACGAACGATCTGATCCAGTATACACTGGCCGCGGACAGGCAGAACCCGCATGTGGAGCAGTATTGGGATCCATACCATCCGGCTGTGCGGGAGCTGATCCGCATAACAGCGCAGGCCGCGCGCGAAGCCGGGATTTCGGCGGCTGTCTGCGGGGAGCTTGCCGCAGATCCGAAGCTGACGGAATATTTTATTAGCTTGGGGATCCACGAGCTTTCGGTCTCGCCGCCGCAGATCCTGCCTCTGCGCAGGCATATCTGTTCCCTGCCTTAAAAGGTCTCGCGTTTCACGGGAGAGATTGTGGGGGACGGGACGAATTTTGACAGGAATTTCGGAGTGTTTCGATCTTCGGTTTCAGAAAAATAAGAAGCAATAAAAGCAAAAGGGAAGGGTACCAATGATTCAAGATATATTTCCGCATAAGTTTGACAATTCATTCCACATCCGTGCACCGAAGGAGGACGATTTCGCGCTTTCTTACAGTAAAGAGGGCGCGCTCCTGAAAATCTGCGATGGTGAACCGCAGCTTCCCACGTTTGCCGATTTTGGCCCGGGATACGCGGCGGAAGCGGAATACCTGTTTTCCATCGATGAAAAAGGCTATTTTCTCGTCCGCACCGTGCCGGAGTTGGGGGAGCGATTCGCGTTTTTCCCGCTCTCTTATTTTCGTACGATGGAATGTGGCTGGCAGGCGTTCGCAGGAATCACGGGCAGCCAGCTCTGGCGCTGGGAAAATTCCCGGCAGTACTGCGGCAGGTGCGGCGCGAAAACCGTACCCGGTACGACGGAGCGGTCGAGGTGCTGCCCGTCATGCGGTCAGGTGGAATATCCGAAGATCTGCCCGGCCGTCATCGTTGCCGTGACAGATGGGGACAAGCTGCTGATGGTGCGCAATGTGCGTTCCACCGCGAGCCGTTACGTTCTGATTGCCGGGTATGTGGAGTTCGGCGAGACGTTCGAGGAGACTGTCCGGCGCGAGGTGCTCGAGGAGGTCGGACTGCATATCAAAAACATCCGCTACTATAAGAACCAGCCCTGGTCATTTTCCGATACCCTGATGATCGGCTGCACCGCCGAGCTTGACGGCAGCCCGGAGACGACGCTTCAGGAGACGGAAATTGCGGAGGCCAGATGGTTCCGCCGTGAGGAAATCCCGGATACCTCGAGTCTGATCAGCATAGGCAGCGAGATGATCGAAAATTTCCGGAATGGGAAATAACAGCCGGCCGCATACACTGAAAGTTTTCGCCAGCCGTTAAAAATTGTAGGTTTGTCAAACATTTTGTACAGAGAAAGAAGCAAAGGAAGCAGCAAGCTTTTCTTTAGGAGAGAGCCAGTCCAAGGGACGCATAGGTAAGTTGTTGGAACGATTTTGGTGTGCAG
>DVHF01000073.1 GCA_018712265.1 Candidatus Gallacutalibacter pullicola | reverse complement strand
TATCGTTAAGCATATTATATTTCCTGAAAAGCAAAAAATAATATCCCGATAAGAATTAAAGGTGACAAAAAGAATACAAAAACAGCGGGTATTTTGATAAAATTACAAAACTGAAAGAAAACCAGGGATTGACATTTCATGGAAAGGGGTGTATACTCAAATTGTACTAATCGATATAATACAGTTACTACACTAAAAAGGAGGGGCAATATGTTTTCTCTGGACTACAAAAGCCGCCTTCCGATTTACGAACAGCTGTGCCAGTCCATCACAAAGATGGCCGCGCTGGGCGCGCTTGCTCCGGGAGAGCAGCTTCCGTCGGTGCGGTCGCTGGCGCAGGAGCTGGGCGTAAACCCGAATACTGTGCAGAAGGCGTACCAGATCCTCGAGCGGGACGGCCTGCTCTTTTCCGTGCCGGGAAAGGGCTCGTTCCTGTCGAAGGATGTGTCAGCGGTACAGCAGCAGCGGCGGGAGGCGGTTGAGCGGCTTCGGGAGGCCGCGGCCAACGCCCGTAAATGCGGCGTGCCGGAGGAGGAAGCCCTTGGCTGTGTATCGGAAGTTTTCCGGGGAGGGGTCGCGAATGATTGAACTCAAAGGTCTGACAAAAAAATTCGGCAGCTTCACCGCGCTCGATTCCATCAGCTTTTCCGTCAGCGACGGATCGATTTTCGGACTGGTCGGGTCGAACGGAGCAGGAAAATCCACCCTGCTGCGCACGCTTGCCGGCGTGTTCCGTCCGGACGGCGGCGAGGCGCTCATCGACGGGCAGTCCCCGTTTGAAAACAGCGAGGTCAAGGGGAAATGCGTGTTTATTTCCGATTACCCGTACTTTTTCCGGCAGTCCACGCTCAGCGATATGGCGGATTTTTACCGCCGGATCTACCGCTCCTGGAATCCGCAGCGGTTCGATCAGCTCTGTGGGATCTTTCCCATCGACCGCAAGAAGAAAATCATTGAAATGAGCAAGGGGATGCAGCGGCAGGCCGCGCTGATCTGCGCGCTTTCTACGGAGCCGGAATATCTTTTCATGGACGAGATTTTCGACGGTCTGGATCCGGTGATCCGCCAGCTGCTCAAGCGGATCGTGTCGGGCGAGGTGTCCGACAGGAACATGACGGTGATTATCGCGTCGCATAACCTGCGCGAGCTGGAGGATCTCTGCGACCATGTCGGCCTGCTGCACCGCGGCGGGATTTTATTTGAGAGAGAGCTCGACGCGCTGAAGCTGGGGATCCACAAGGTGCAGGCTGTGTTCCAGCCGATGCCGGATCCGAAGGATCTGGGCCTGGATCTCGTCACATGGCAGATCCGCGGCTCCCTGATAGAGCTGGTAGCGCGCGGCTCGCAGGAGGAAATCCTTGCGCGGCTGGATGGGTTCCGTCCCACCTTTGCCGAGGCCCTCCCGCTGACGCTGGAGGAAGTGTTCATCAACGAAATGGAGGCTGCTGGCTATGACATCGACAACATCCTCGTTTAAAACCGGATTCGCTGAGGGGAAAGGGATTTTCCTCTGGACTCTGCGCCGCGGACGGGGCATCCTGATCCTCAACGTCGCTTTGCAGTTCCTGCTGTTCCCGTTCCTGACCTTCCTTGTATTGCAGGGGGCGCGCGGGGAGTACCAGTCCAATACGTATCAGCAGGAGCTTTACACGCTGGAGGAATACCTGTGCAGCAGCTTCTCCTCCAAAGCGCAGGCGGCGGCTTATGCAGCTCTGCTGCTGGGGATCGCGCTGTGCTTTATCCTGTGCGCGTTCCTGTTCGGCTATCTGCACCAGAAGCGGAGCGTGGATCTGATGCACGCCATGCCGGTGCGCCGTGTACCGATGCTGCTGGGGAAATACTTCGCGGGCCTTGTGATCCTGTGGCTGCCGGTGATCGTATGCGTCCTGCTCGATTTTCTGACAGCCATGCTGATGGGCGCCGCATCTGCCCCGAATTTCCCGGGCTTCCTGACACAGACGCTGCTGCCGTTCTTCGCCTGGGATATTGTGATGATCGGCGTGTGCCTGGCGTTCTTTATGTTCTTTGCTGTCTGCTGCGGAACGCTTCTCGATACGATGATTTCCGTTGTGGCGATCAATGTATTTTACCCGATGCTGCTCGGACTTCTCTGGTCGAACGCGGCGGATCAGATCCCCGGCTTCCCTGTGAGAAGCGTCGGATCGGGCGGTGTGCTGGATATCCTGATGCAGATTGGATCGCCCCTGTTTGCGGGCGCGGCGACGCCCATGATCAAAGGCATGAGCCTGCTGATGCTGGCCGTCGGGATCGTTCTGGTGATCGCGTCCTGCCTGCTGTACCGCCGCAGGAAAAGCGAGTGCGCCGAGAGCGGCTTCGCGTTCCCGCTGCCGAAATACATCATCTGCTTTGTCGCAACGGCGGCGTCGGCGCTTTTGGCGGGGCAGGTGTTCCTCTCCGTCAACAATACGACGGCCAACTACTTTGCCGGGCTGATCATTGGCTCCGTTTTGGCGCATATTATCTCCGAGGCGATTTACTCGCGCGGCTTTAAGGGACTGAAAAAGAGCTTTAAGGCATACGGCGTGTTTGCCGTGGTGTTCCTGATTGGCTATGTCAGCATCGTGACCGGTTTTTACGGCTACGATACCCGTATCCCGCAGGCATCCGAGGTGGAGAGCGTGGACGTGTACATCCCCACAGGCTATATAAGTCAGGGATACAGCGATACCTTTTCGTTCAATATCCAGGAGGTGGAGATGGACAGCGATGGCCGGGGCTACACATCGGTAAGATCACTGCGTACCATGGAGCATACGCTGCGCGATCCGGAGAGCATCGAAAAGACAATCGCGTTCCATCAGGCGGTGGTGGATCAGTACCGGGAGACGCTGTATCCGTATCTGCGCCCGCAGAGCCGCTATTATAAGGATATTACGCTTACGTACCACATGAAGGACGGGAGCGAATTCAGGCGCATTTTCTCCAGCCGGATCTACAAGGAGCTGGACGGCGATACCCCCGCGGAGCAGCGATTGCTGGATCTGTTCAATCTCCTGGAATACCGTACCTCCGGGAACTACCTCTATTATGTAGAGCCGGACTGCTTCACGGAAATCTATGTGCAGCTTCCGGACACCGAAACGATTGACACCTCGCTGGTGGTAGGGGAATATGGCGCGGCTGCCCGCACGGAAGAGATACCGAGGATTACACTGATTCCATCGCGCGAGCAGAAAGAGCAGCTGCTGGAAGCGATCCGGCAGGACATCGATGAAATGCAGGTGACGCAGGCGGATCTTCCAAATCTCGGGGATGAGATCTGGATCAGCATAGATTTTACAAATCCCATCATACCGCAGGGAGAGGCATTGAAAGAGTTCCTGGGCGACACCTATACCCAGGGAACGAGGGTAATTTTTTCAGAAGGATTCAACTGTTATCTGGGCGGGAATTATCCGCGCACCACAGAAGTGATAGAATCCATGCTGCAAGACGTCAATTAAGCGTGTCAAACGCTTGTGGGGAGGTTTTTCCGAAAAAGGGGAGAGCTTTCGCACTTAACGGGAGAAAAGGGAAAAAAGATCCCCCTGGGATCCGTCGGGAGCGGATTCCGGGGGGATTTGCGTTGCCCGTTTCACGGCTAATTTATCTCTGACCAGCCCGCCGCCGCGACAGAGTGGCTGTTCCTATCGGCGTTTCAGCGACCGGAGGGAGCGCGACGCGTTCTACGTCAAGGCTTAGCCTTGCGCGACAGAGTGGCCGTTCCTACCGGCGTTTCAGCGACCGGAGGGAGCGCGGCGCGATTTACGTCAAGGCTTAGCCTTGCGCGACAGAGTGGCCGTTCCTACCGGCGTTTCAGCGACCGGAGGGAGCGCGGCGCGATTTACGTCAAGGCTTAGCCTTGCTTAGCCTGCTTTTTATGTTTAAAGGGCTTTATTTCACAGAATAAACGTGTTATAATTACTATAATTTGAAATTGTCGATCTCTGAAATTATGCAAATTTGAATGTGGAGGCAAGCTTATGAATGTGCGCGACATTATTTCCATTTTGGACGCTGAGGTCATAGCGGAAGGCGATTTGGACATAGAAGTGAAAACGGCCTGTGGAAGCGATATGATGAGCGACGTCCTGGCGTTTGTCAAGGATCAGTCGGTGCTGCTGACAGGGCTGATGAACCCGCAGGTAATCCGCACCGCGGAAATGATGGATATGCACTGCGTCATCTTTGTGCGCGGCAAAGAGGTCGATCCGATGGTGATACAGCTGGCCAAACAGAAGGATATCACAATTCTTCAGACGCGGTACCGGATGTTTACGGCCTGCGGTCTGCTGTATGTCAATGGGCTTCGGGGAGGGTGTGAGACAGCATGAGTTCCCTTTCCCTGCATTACATCGTACCCGGCGACGATTTTACCCGCGCCGGGGAGGCGTCCAGCGACGTCAAGAACAAGCTGAAAAAGCTGGGCTATAATTCCGATGCGATCCGCCGCGTGGCGATCGCCATGTATGAGGCGGAGATCAATATGGTGATCCACGCGGGCGGCGGCGAGGCGTCCGTGGAGATCTACCCCGAAAAGGTGGAGATCGCGATGGTGGATCACGGCCCCGGCATCGCCGATGTGGAAAAGGCGATGCAGGCGGGCTATTCCACAGCGCCGGATCAGGTGCGGTCCCTGGGCTTCGGCGCGGGGATGGGGCTGCCGAATATCGCTAAATATTCGGACAGCCTGAAAATTGACACGGAGGTTGGCAAGGGGACGGCGCTCTATATGACAGTGTTAGCCAACCGTTGAACGGAGGCGGTTTTGGTTGGATCGTTTTTTTCATTCTGTCACGCTGGACAGCGATAAATGCGTCGGCTGTACCAACTGCATCAAGCGGTGCCCCACGGAGGCGATCCGCGTGCGCAACGGCAAGGCGCACATCATCTCTGAACGGTGCATCGACTGCGGCGAGTGCATCCGCGTCTGCCCGCACCACGCAAAAAAGGCAAATTCCGATCCGCTGGAGAGCATCGGGGCGTTCGAGTATAAGATTGCCCTGCCTGCCCCCAGCCTGTACGGGCAGTTCAATAATCTGGACGATATCGACATCGTGCTCACCGGCCTGAGGGGGCTGGGCTTCGACGAGGTGTTCGAGGTATCGCGGGCGGCGGAGCTTGTCTCTGAGGCGACGCGCCGGATCCTCGCGCAGGATATCATCCCAAGGCCGATCATCAGCTCGGCCTGTCCGGCAGTCGTGCGGCTGATCCGCGTGCGGTTCCCGGATCTGTGCGATCACGTGCTGCCGATGAAAGCGCCGATGGAGGTGGCGGCGTCGATCGCCAAGCGGGAGGCCGCCCGCCGCACGGGACTGCCGGAGGAAAAGATCGGCGCGTTTTTCCTCACGCCGTGTCCCGCCAAGGTGACGGACATCCGCGTCCCGATCGGCCCGGAAAAATCAGCCGCCGACGGCGCGATTGCGATCAGCACCATCTTTACCCGCCTGACCTCCCAGATGGAGAAGGTCACGCAACCGGAGCCGCTGTCGAAATCCGGGATCATTGGCGTGAGCTGGGCGTCGAGCGGCGGGGAATCGGCGGCGCTGCTCGATGAGAAGTATCTGGCGGCCGACGGCATCGAGAACGTGATCCGCATCTTGGAGAGCCTCGAGGACGAGCGGATCCGCGATCTGGATTTCATTGAACTCAACGCGTGCTCCGGCGGCTGTGTCGGCGGGGTGCTGTGCGTGGAGAACGGGTACGTCGCCAAGGCGCGGCTCCAAACGCTGCGGCGGTACCTGCCGGTGGCGCAGAACCACCTGCACGGGGAGATCCCGTCCCTGATGAAATGGGACGAAAATCTGGAATTTGCGCCGGTGCTCAAGCTTTCGGACGATCTGGGCGAGGCGATGCGCATGATGTCCGAGATAGACCAGATAGAAAGCGGCCTTCCGGGTCTGGACTGCGGATCGTGCGGCGCGCCGACGTGCCGTGCGTTTGCCGAGGATGTGGTGCGCGGCCTTTCGCGTAAGAGCGGCTGCATCTTCGTGATGAAGGAGCAGATCCAGAGCATGGCCGCGACGCTCTCGTCGTTTGCGGATCCGGAGGGGACGGAACAGGAGGAAAACCAATGACAGTCAGGGAAATTGCAGAAAAGCTGGAGCTCTCGGTGCTCGCGGGCGAGGACGGATTGGATCGCGAGGCAGAGGGCTGCTATATCGGCGACCTGCTCAGCTGGGTGATGGCGCGCGCGGAGAGCGGCGACGTCTGGCTGACGGTGATGGGAAATGTCAATGCGATCGCAGTGGCATCGCTCACGGACGCGGCGTGCATTGTGCTGACGGAATCGGCCGCCCTCGACGAGGACGCGCGCGCCCGGGCCGACCAGCAGGGGATCGCGGTCCTCACAACGGAGCTGGACAGCTACGGTCTGGCCTGCCGGATCGCGGAGCTGTTGTAGTGATGGGGGAGTTCTGGTATGATCTGCACCTCCATTCGTGCCTGTCCCCGTGCGGCAGCGACGATATGACGCCCAATAACCTTGTCCACATGGCGGCGCTTCTGGGATACGATATCATCGCGCTGACGGATCACAATACGGCGCGCAATACTCCCGCTGCCGTTCAGGTGGGCAGGGAGGCCGGGATCACCGTTGTGCCGGGCATGGAACTGACCACCGCGGAGGAAGCGCACGTGGTGTGCCTGTTCCCAACGCCGGAGCAGGCGCTCGCCTTTGAGGCGCGGATCCGCGAGGACTGGCTCCGCTTCCCGAACGACGCGTCGATCTTCGGGAACCAGTGGATCCTGAACAGCGGCGATGAAAAAATCGGGGAGGAGCCGGATCTGCTGATCAGCGCGACTGCTGTAGGGGTCAACGAGGTGCTCGATCTGGCGGAAGCTTTCGGCGGAACGGCGTTTCCGGCGCATGTGGATAAAAATGCGTACAGCGTAATTGCGAGTCTCGGCGCGATCCCGCCGGAGACAGGGTTCCGGGCGGCGGAGATCAGCTTTTCCGGGGACGTGCAGCGGATGAAGCTGCAAAATCCGGAGCTGGACAGGATGCTGATCCTGCAAAGCTCGGATGCGCATTATCTCGAAAATATGCGCGAGCCGTCGCGGCGGATCGCGCTTGCGGAAAATTCAGCGCGGTGCCTGATTGAGACGCTCCGCGCTCTGTGATCCCTGCCCGGGCGGCAGGAAAAAGGCCCCTGTTCCGGTGTGAACAGGGGCCTTCATGCTGTCTGCGGAAATCAGGGACGGCGGGGGAGCCCCCCGCGCCGCCGGCCCCGCGATCCGCGCGCAGGGCCTCGTTAACGGAAGATCTGATAAGGCTGGAGACGGTAACACTGCCGGATGATCGTGTTGCAGACCTCTTTGTGATAGTCCAGATACGCCTTTTTCCGGCGGCGCACAAGGACCTGCTGCTCCTGAAAGCGTTTCCATGTGGCGCAGGTTTTGTGGCACCCTTCACAAAAATGCGGACAGCTGACACGGCACGGAATCATAGTATGTACTCTCCTTCCTGAAAGAAAAAAGGCCGGTTTTCAGGACATCCATGCAGAAAGGCGCATGGAATCCTCAAAACCGGCTTGGCTTTTTTTGTTCTGTTTTTCTCCCGGCCCGGGCCCTGCGGTCCGGCGGAAGGGTAAATATTGCGCGCTCATACGGCAAATTCACCTCACACAGCAAAAAGTACAATTCTATTGTAGATCAATAGGGCTTGTCTTGTCTATACTTTTTTTGTGAAGTTTTTGAAAAATTCCTGTGTGTATTTCAAATTTGGGTTAGTGTGGCAGTTTTTCTCCGGTTTTGTCTTTTTTTGCTGGCTATGGGAGGACAAATTCAAATTAAATGGATATTTTGCCAAAAGTAGGGGGATTCTATTGACTTGTTTCCTGCTTTTACTTTATACTGAATGTAACTGGGATATGCAGTAAAGTCTGGCAGGGTGGGTGGGAAGCACCCCTCGTCCGCTTACCGGGCTTTACAAATCCGATACCTGTTCTTTACATCTTTTTTTCAATCGGAGAAAAGAGCGGGAGCCCTTTTGGGGGCCGCCGCTCTGATTTAGAAGCCAGTATACGGAGGGGTTCTATGGAAATTTCGTTTGTCTCTTTTCTGCAAAGTGTAACCTCAAGCCCTGTTCTGCTCATCACAGTGCTGTTGACGTTGGGAGTCATCTTCGTCAATGGATGGACCGACGCTCCCAACGCCATTGCGACGTGTATCACGACGCGGTGTATGGATGTGCGCGCCGCTATCTGGATGAGCGCCGTTTTCAACTTCCTCGGCGTTTTTGTCATGACGCAGATCAACAGCTCTGTGGCTTCCACCATCAGCAATATGGTGGATTTCGGCGGCAATACGCGGGAAGCACTCATCGCACTGTGTGCGGCGCTGTTCTCGATTGTGGTGTACAGCGTGGCGGCCTCGTGGTTCGGTATCCCGACGAGCGAGAGCCACAGCCTGATCGCCGGGCTTTCCGGTTCGGCAATCGCTATCCATAACGGCGTCGGCGGCATCAATATGGACGAATGGGCGAAGGTTCTGTACGGTCTGGTGCTCAGCCTGGCGCTGGGGTTTGCGACCGGCTGGGTGATCTGCAAGCTGGTAAGCCTGGTTTGCAGCGCTATGGACCGCCGCAGGACCAATTCGTTTTTCCGTGGCGCGCAGATTTTTGGAGCGGCGGCTATGAGCTTCATGCACGGCGCGCAGGACGGCCAGAAATTTATCGGCGTGCTGTTTTTGGGGATTGCGTTCTCCAATGGGCAGGACAATGTGGTCGGTGCGGCGATCCCGGTATGGCTGATGCTGCTGTGCAGCCTGGTGATGGGCTGCGGGACAAGCGTCGGCGGGGAAAAGATCATTAAATCGGTCGGCATGGATATGGTCAAGCTGGAGAAATACCAGGGCTTTTCCGCCGATCTGGCAGCGGCGTTCTGCCTGCTGTATTCCAGCCTGTTCGGAATTCCGGTATCCACCACACACACCAAGACCAGCGCCATCATGGGCGTGGGCGCAGTGCGGCGGCTCTCAGCCATCAATTTTGGGGTGGTCAAGGATATGATGCTTACCTGGATTTTCACATTCCCGGGATGCGGGCTGATCAGCTTCCTGATGGCCAAGCTATTTCTTGCGATCTTTTAATTCCCTGCACGGAACGGAGGAAACAACATGTCAAAAAAACAGGATTCCTATTATTTCCAAAGCTTTATTGCCTGCACCGATTATGCCTGTCAGGCGGCCAGCCTGCTGCTGGAGGTTATGAAGAACTTCCGGCTGGAATCTCTCCCGGAACAGATGGATGCCATGCACCAGCTGGAGCATGCGGCCGATATGCGCAAGCATGAGCTGCTCAATACGCTGGTAAAGGCGTTTATCACGCCGATCGAGCGCGAGGATATCATCCAGATCAGCCAGAATATCGACGAAATCACCGATAAAATCGAGGACGTGCTGATCCGCATCTATTATAATCATATCCAGAGCATACGCCCGGACGCTCTGGAGCTTGCTGAAACCGTTGTGAAATGCTGCGGGGAGGCCAAGTCGCTGATGGACGAATTTGCGGATTTCAAGCATTCCAAGTCGCTGCGGGATCATATCATCCGCATCAATACGATGGAGGAGGAAGCCGATAAGCGGTATATTTCCTGTATGTACCAGCTGCATGGAGCGTGCAGGGATCCGATTGAAATCATCGCGTGGAGGGAAATCTACAACTATCTTGAGAAGTGCGCGGATGCCTGTGAGCATGTGGCTGACATGGTGGAAAGCGCCGTGATGAAAAACAGCTGAAAGGATTTTTGTTTTCCGAAACAAAAAAAGGATAGACCGTCCTATGGGATCATCCCTGATGAAAGCCGTGCGGAAGAATCTGTTCGGTATCCTGACCCTGATCGTATCAGCGGCAGTGCTGCTGATTTTTCTGTTCTCGTCGAATGGGCTGGATTCCCTGCGCCAGATCTTCAGTACGGTATTATATCGATGGCTTGCCTGCGCAGCCGCAGCTGCGGCGATCGCGTGGGTGCTGGAGGGCCTCGTCCTGCATATTTTCTGCGCTGCTGTCTATCCGGAATGGCGGTTCCGGTATTCGTTCTGCGTAGGGATGGTGGGCGTGCTGTACAGCGCGCTCACGCCTTTTTCCACAGGCGGCCAGCCGATGCAGATCTATACAATGCACCGTCTTGGCATGGATACAGGGGCGGCAGGCTCCATTATCGCCGTGAAAACGCTCGTGTACCAGATTATACTGGTGCTGTATTCGCTGGTGATGGTGGTGTGGATGCTGCCGTACTTCCAGCAAAATGTCAGCAGCTTTTCCGTGCTGACCGTGTTCGGCCTGATCTGCAACAGCACGTTTATCCTGCTGGTGCTTCTGTTCTGTGCCAGTGAACGCCTGACAGATAAGATCCTGCGCGGCGCAATTCAGATCTTTCACAAGCTGCGTCTGTGCAGGCATCCGGAGGAGCGGTACGAGAAGATTCACAGCGAGCTTTCGATCTTTCATGGAAGCTCTGCGCTGCTGGGCAGATCTGTGCGGATCTATGTGTGGGCCTGCCTGCTGACAGTGATTCAAATTGCCTGCACCTGTACGATCCCCTATTTCATTTACCGCAGCTTCGGGTATTCGGAGCAGCCGCTGGGGGTTATGATGGCGGCGCAGGCATATGTCTCGATGGTGAGCGCATTCGTGCCGCTGCCGGGGGCGTCCGGCGGGGCAGAGGGCAGCTTCGTATTGTTCTTCGGTCCCTTTTTCCAGCAGGATACCATCCTGCCGGCCACCGTCGTATGGCGTGTGCTGACCTATTATCTGAATTTCCCGGCCGGTGCAGCATGCTCTTATATTGCCGGACGTCTGCCGCCGCTCAAGCTTTCGGGCAGGGGAAAGAAAGCCGGGGCAGCGTAAAGAAAACAGAAAAACAGAGGCGGCCTGCCGGTGGGGCAGAAAGGCAGCTTCATAAAAAGAAACGGATCAGATCTCCGCGTGGGATCCGATCCGTTTTTTATTATTTACAATACATAAAATGTGTTTTTTAGAAAATAAGAGGAGGCTAAGGATAAATTTCCTTGGCCTCCTCTTTCTATATCAGGCTTCATTTTTTAGGCAGACTTTCAGAACGCTTACCAGTTTTTCTGAAAACTATGCTGCTTCAAAATGAAAGATACCGCGTCGTTTGCGGAAATTTCGCCGTCGGATATCTGTTCGCATAAGCGGAGGGCTTCTTTGCTGGGAATCAGCTTTTCAAGAGCCTGCGTAGAAACGGCATATTCGATCTGCTTTCTGTTCTTTTGAGTCATACAGTGAGCCTCTTTCTTCCATAAGCCTGGTTTTTAATTTTAGTATACCGAATATATTGGAGAAACGCAAGGGTATAGCTTGAGGATTCCCATTACAACCGCGTGAATAAATTTTCGGCGCAAAATTATTAGGATTAGGCAAGCTTTTAACTTTTAGCACAAATTAGAATCCCCGGCGCCCACTTCATTGTGAACGCCGGGGAAACTGTTTATGATATCAGGCTTGGGGTGATTTTTATTAGTACATACCGCCCATGCCGCCGTCAGCAGGCATTGCCGGAGCCGGAGCGGGCTCCTTCTTGTCGGCAACGAGGGATTCTGTCGTGAGGACAGTCTCAGCAACGGAGGCAGCGTTCTGGAGAGCGGAGCGGGTAACCTTGGTCGGGTCGACAATGCCGAAGCTGATCATGTCGCCGTACTCCTGGGACAGAGCGTTGAAGCCGTAGCCAACCTTGCCCTCTTTCTTGATGTTCTCCACGATGACGGAGCCTTCGAGGCCAGCGTTCTCAGCGATCTGGCGAACCGGCTCCTCGAGAGCCTTCAGAACGATGTTCACACCGGTCTTTTCATCGCCGGAGGTGGAATCCATCAGCTTCGCAACCTCGGGGATAGCGTTGACAAGAGCCACGCCGCCGCCGGCTACGATGCCTTCCTCAACAGCGGCCTTCGTCGCGGCGAGAGCATCCTCGATGCGCAGCTTCTTTTCCTTCATCTCGATTTCGGTTGCAGCGCCGACCTTGATAACGGCTACGCCGCCAGCCATCTTTGCAAGACGCTCCTGGAGCTTCTCGCGGTCGAAATCGGAGGTTGTGGTCTCGATCTGAGCGCGGATCTGGTTGACTCTGGACTTGATCTCGTCGCTGTTGCCGGCACCGTCGACGATGATGGTGTTCTCCTTGTCGACCTTCACCTGGCGTGCACGGCCCAGCTGATCCATGGTGGTCTCCTTGAGCTCAAGGCCCAGCTCGTCGGAAATGACCTGGCCGCCGGTCAGAACGGCGATATCGCGGAGCATTTCCTTTCTTCTGTCGCCGAAGCCCGGAGCCTTGACGCCGACGCACACGAACGTGCCGCGCAGCTTGTTGAGCACCAGGGTGGTGAGAGCCTCGCCCTCGATGTCCTCAGCGATGATAACGAGCTTCTTGCCGGACTGGACGATCTTCTCGAGCAGCGGCAGGATCTCCTGGATGTTGGAAATCTTCTTATCGGTAATCAGGATGTAAGCGTCGTCGATGACAGCCTCCATCTTGTCGGTATCAGTGACCATGTACGGGCTGATGTAGCCGCGGTCGAACATCATGCCTTCCACGACCTCGGAGTACGTCTCAGCGGTCTTGGACTCCTCAACGGTGATAACGCCGTCAGCCGTGACCTTCTCCATAGCCTCAGCAATCAGCTTGCCGATGAACTCGTCGCTTGCGGAAACGGTAGCAACGCGGGCGATATCGTCGGAGCCGGAAACCTTCTGGGAATGGTTCTTTACAGCCTCAACAGCAGCGTCGACAGCCTTCTGGATGCCCTTGCGGAGAACCATCGGGTTTGCACCGGCGGTAACGTTCTTCATGCCTTCGCGGATGAGGGCCTGTGCGAGCAGGGTAGCGGTGGTGGTACCGTCGCCGGCGACGTCGTTCGTCTTGGTAGCGACTTCCTTGACCAGCTGTGCACCCATGTTCTCGAACGCATCCTCGAGCTCGATTTCCTTCGCGATGGTGACGCCGTCGTTCGTGATCAGCGGAGCGCCGAATTTCTTATCGAGAACGACGTTGCGGCCTTTCGGGCCAAGGGTAATCTTTACTGTATCGGCGAGCTGGTTAATACCGCTCATCAGTGCTTTTCTGGCTTCCTCGCCATAAATAATCTGCTTTGCCATAACTGTATTCCTCCTAATTTGTCAAAACGCAGGACGCGAATTATTCTACAACTGCAAGAATATCGGACTGACGCACGATGGTGTATTCCTGGCCGTCGATCTTGACCTCTGTGCCGGAATATTTGCTGGTGATAACCTTATCGCCAACCTTGACATACATGGTAACTTCCTTGCCGTCCACCATGCCGCCCGGGCCCACCGCGATAACCGATGCGATCTGGGGCTTCTCCTTAGCGGAACCCGCGAGCAGGATACCGCTCTTTGTGGTTTCCTCCGCTTCCTCCATTTTGATCAGAACTCTGTCGGACAACGGTTTGATAGTCATAAAAAATACTTCCTTCCTTGAAGATATTTCAATTTGCAGATTCACCGCTCCGGGAACCCTCCCCGGCGTTTAGCACTCACTTTCCTTGAGTGCTAAATCTATTTTAGCGACTTCTTTTTGAAAATGCAAGTAGTTTTTTCCAAAAAAACAAAATTTCATAATTTATTTACAATTTGGCGGACTGAGTCTGCCGCGGGACGGCGTAAATCTGCCATAAATTTACTCCAAAGCCGGATTTTTCCTCGGTGAGTAAAAGAAAGGAGGGACGAGCATACTATTTTTACGTCTCGGGATCGTCGGACGGGGCGGGAGGCTTTCCGCCGTTCTGACGGTACGCGCTTGGCGTACAGCCCGCAATCCGCTTGAATATTTTGGAAAAATAATTCACGTCCTGAAACCCCACAGCCGCCGCAATCTGGCCGACTGGAAAATCGACGCTGCTCAAAAGCAGGTTCTGCGCTTCCTCGACGCGCATCCGTGCAATATATTCCGGGATGCTGATCCCGAACTCCTGGTTGAATTGGTGGGACAGGTAGCTTGCGTTTGCCCCCACGGAGTTGGCGATCATTTTCAGGGAAAGCTGTGGTTCATCCATATTAAATTGGATGCAATTGATGGCCGCGCGCACATTTGACGTATATCCCGCCAGCGATCGTTTCCGCACAAGCGCGCAGTAATCGAGGATCATCTTATAGTAAATTTCGTCGAGCTGCCCCACCGTCTGGGCGTTTTCGATCGCCAGCGCCCACTTCCCGCTGATTGCGTCGATGTACAGGGGATGCACCTTCGCCTGCTCCACCGCCTTGCGGAGCAGCGTATTCAGGACTATCATCAGGTTTTTTTCGTTCCGCACATGGTTGGGCAGGCGGTTGAGCGTGACGCGGCCCAGTATCTGTACTGCGTTGTCGTCCCCGCGGGATACAGCGTCCATCAGCAGGCGTTCCCGGTCGTACCGCTTTTCGATTGCTTCTGCCCGCGCCTGAATCGCGTCCTCCTCGAATACCGGGCACGGCGGCGGGTTCTGCTGGGTCAGCTCAATCTGGAACAGCGTGTTTTCTATCCGCCATCCGTACAGATGCAGCGGCAGGCCGTCCATCATGGCGATCACCTTCGTGCGGCCGATAACCGGGAGCTGTGCCAGATATCCGCGCAGGCTTTCCCGCTCGGAGAGGGACGCGCCGTTCTGCAGCAGGATTTCTTCCAGGGTAAGATTTTTTTCATCCGCTTCCGGGAGGTACGGCCCCATCACAGCATAGCCGTCGCTGTGCTCCAGCTCCAGCGCGCAGAACCGGATACGGAACGGCGTGATAATCTCGCAGGCCGTCCGCGGCGGGCAGTCGAACAGCGTCCCGCCGAACAGGAAATCGTCGTAGCTGCGGCTGATCATCTCGGGCACAACCGTCCTGTCCAGATAATCCCCCGGAATCAGCTTGCGGCTCACATCGAACAGCGAAACATTCAGGAACAGGTAAGCGATGTCGCGGTATCTGTTAAAGCTTCTGCGCCGTTGCTCATCCATTTTGAAATCCTCCCTTCAGCCATCCCCAGTTTTTCCCATTTCTATTATAAAAAATCTCATCTTTTTTTACTTCCCAATCAGAATGAAACGGTGTTTTTTGCAGGAAAATTATTTGCGTGATAAAAAAAATTGTGCAAAATCTGACGGAGGTGTTTTTTGGCGGATTGTGCGGGCATAATCGCGCAAAAAAGTTTCATAATATCCCGAAGCGGGAAATATTTTGCGGATTTCCCAAATTTTTTTCTATTCTTCAAAATGTTTTTATAACAGTATGGTGAAAATGAGGGTACAATAGGATCAGGAAAACGGTATTTTTCAAAAATCACAAAAAGGAGCGATGAAAAATGGTTGATTTGAAAGGCAATCCCTTTTATCTGGATGACGAAGGCGTTAAGTGGGTACAGGACACCATTGCCGGCATGACCATCGAGGAAAAGATCGGGCAGCTCTTTTTCAATATGGGCGCGTCCCGCGACGAGGATTACCTCAAGATGACGGTGCAGAAATACCACATTGGCGGCGTCCGGTACAACCCGGGAGTTTCCCGTGAGATCCGTGAGCAGAACCGCGTGCTTCAGGAAAACGCCAAGATCCCGCTGCTGATCGCCTGCAACACCGAGGCCGGCGGCAACGGCGCGTGCACAGACGGCACGTTCCTCGGATATCCCGTCAAGGTTGCCGCCACCGGGGATGAGAAATACGCCTATGAGCTGGGCCGTATCTCCAACAAGGAAGCGGCATCGATCGGCTGCAACCTGAGCTTCGCTCCGCTTTCGGATATCAACCAGAACTGGCGCAACCCGGTCATTTCATCGCGCAGCTTTTCGAATGATACGGATACGGTCTGCCGCATGACGCAGGCATATTTCAAGGGTGCGCATGAAAATCCCAATTTCGCGTGTGCCGCGAAGCATTTCCCCGGCGACGGTCTTGACGAAAGGGATCAGCACCTGTCCAACAGTGTTAACAGCGCCGACTGCGACACCTGGATGAATACCTACGGCAAGGTCTACAAGGGCCTGATCGACATGGGCTTGGAGGCGATCATGGCCGGTCACATCATGCAGCCCGCCTGGACCCGCGCCATCAACCCGGAGATCCGCGACGAGGACATCATGCCCGCCACGCTCAGCCCGGAGCTGCTCAAGGGACTTCTGCGCGGAAAGCTCGGATTTAACGGCATGATCCTGACGGATGCGTCCCACATGGTCGGCCTGACCTGCATGATGAAGCGCCGCGATCTGCTTCCCGCCGCGATTGCCGCCGGATGCGATATGTTCCTGTTCTTCAACGATCTGGATGAGGATTTCGGGTACATGATGGACGGCTACAAAAATGGTGTGATTACGGAGGAACGCCTCCAGGAGGCTCTGGAGCGGATTCTCGGCCTGAAAGCGCACATGAAGCTGCACAAGCTGACGCTCGAGCAGATGATCCCGCCGGTTTCGGTGATGGAGGAAACGCTCGGCTGTGCGGAACACAAGGCCATGGCAAAAGAAATCGCAGAAAAATGTGTGACTCTCGTCAAGGATAAGGATCATGTTTTCCCGCTCACGCCGGAAAAGTACAGAAGGATCCTGATTGTTCCGGTAAAGGGCACAGCCGGCGGCGGCGTATTCTCGATGATGGATCAGAAGAAGGGGCCGTCCACAGCGGACAAGGTAGCCGATCGCCTGCGCGCGCGGGGATTTGAGGTGGAGATTTACGAGGATCCGCTGGCCCGCATGATGCGCGAAAAGGCCGAAGCGGATGCGAAAGCCCGTGCCGAGGGACGCGAGCCGGAGCCGGACGACGGCAAAGCGGTGATGGTATACTTTGCGGGCAAGACGCCGATCAGGGATTTTGTATCCAAACAGGATCTTGTCCTGACGCTCAGCGAGGTCAACTGCATGGGCCAGACAGCGGAGCGCGTTTCCTGGGCGATGAGCAAGGGCGGCGGCGAAATTCCGTGGTATGTCCACGAGCTTCCGGTTGTCGTGGCGAGCGTAGGCCATCCGTTCCTGCTGGCTGACGTTCCTCAGGCGCGGACGTTCATCAACGCCTACGATTCCAAGGACGACACGCTCGATGCCCTCGTCGAAAAACTCTGCGGCGAAAGCGATTTCACCGGCGTCGATCCCGTCGATGCTTTCTGTGGCCTGTGGGACACCCACAACTGACAAGGGGCCCTCTCCCGTGACAGGGGCTCCGCCCCCGTAGCCCCCGCTGGGGACGCGTCCCCAGACCCCACTGCCGCCTTACCGCGGAGGTTATCAAACCGTAGTGTCGAGACGGATCCTTTTGTGTGAGGGAGTCTGTTTAAGTAGCTTGGGGCTGGAGAAAGGAAGTTCCGCGCGGGTCGCGCGGTTATTGGGGGAAACAGTGTTTCCCCCAAACCCCCTAAAAGTGCTGAATCGAACCCCGGAGGAAGTGACACCGCAGGCGCGCACAAAGGGCCGCGCAAAGAGCGGCCCAACGGAGGATCCACCGTGGTAAGCGTTGGGGCCGTCAGGCCCTTAGCGTGGTAACCGTTCTGCTAAGTTAGCGCGAAACAGGGTGGGGTTACAATCCGAGGATTCCGGACATTTCGCACCCGAGACAGGCGAAATAGCTTGCCGAAAAGTTGGCTGATAACGTAAAAGCCTATAATGGTGCGGGCTGTTCAAGTAATAAGGTATGCGCCTATTGGCTCTCAATACGCCTGCTGTTACCACAGAGGAATCCGGCCGTGGGGGTATGGGGGACGCGGCCAGAGCGCTCCCCCAAGGGGAATCTTTAAGGGGGACAACGTCCCTCTTAAATGGTCTTTTTCCATCTTTTCTTCCACAAGAAAAGATGGGGCCGGCAGGGGTTTGGGGGCGCGGCCTGAGCCGCCCCCAACGCCGGGACCTGCGAGGTCCGATAGATCATTTTCCGTTGAAGCCTTCGGCTTCAAAATTTGTGTGCGCCCGGGCAGGGCGAAAACTCCCGTCACGCCGGGAACCGTGGGATCCCGTAAAATTATGTTAAGGAGGGAATGTATGAGATTAACGACGCTGCTCACCAGAGCGCTCTTTTCCAAAGCCCCGCAGGAGGGGGACTGGCAGGTGGTATCGCTGCCGCATACCTGGAACGCCTTTGACGGTCAGGACGGTGGGGCCGATTACAGCCGCGGACAGTTCGCTTACCGGCTGCCGCTTCCGGAGCCGTCCGCCGGGATGAGACAGTATATCCAGTTTGAGGGCGCAAATCATATCGCGTCCGTCTATGTGGGAGAAACGCTCCTCGGTGTACACGAGGGCGGCTTTTCTACGTTCCGTTTTGAATTGACACAGGCCATGGCCGAAGGCTGCCGTGAACTGACGGTGCTGGTCGATAACCGGCCGAGCCATGTGTATCCGCAGCAGGCTGATTTCACCTTTTTCGGCGGTCTGTATAGAAATGTTACATTTATTGAGGTCCCGCAGGCACATATCGATTTGATGCGCCGCGGATCGTCCGGGATTTTCGTGACGCCGCAGGCGGGTGGAGAGATCCGGGTGGATGTTTTTCTGGACAGCATACAGGATGGCGATCAGGCCGTGTGCCGGATTGTGGATCCGGATGGTAAGGACGTGCTGCTGCTGACGGTCCCGGCGGCAGAGCATACTGTGCTGGAGGGGAAGATCCCCGCGCCGCGCCTGTGGGACGGCAGGGAGGATCCCGCCTGTTATACCGCCCGGCTTGAGCTTGTGCGGGACGGCGAGGTACTGGACAATGTAGAGACGGTGTTCGGGTTCCGGTCGTTTTCTGTGGATCCGGACAGGGGATTCTTCCTCAATGGACGCAGCTATCCGCTGCGCGGTGTCTCCCGCCATCAGGATCGGCTCGATAAAGGCTGGGCCATCAGCCGCGCAGACCATGAGGAGGATCTGTCGCTCATCGAGGAGGTGGGCGCGAATTCGATCCGATTGGCGCACTATCAGCATGATGCCTATTTCTATGACCTGTGCGACCGCGCCGGTATGGTGCTGTGGGCGGAAATCCCGTTCATTTCGCTGTTCATGGAGGGACAGAAAGCACGGGAGAATACCGTCAGCCAGATGACTGAATTGATCGCGCAGAATTATAACCATCCCTCGATCTGCTTCTGGGGGATTTCCAATGAGATCACAATCGGCGGGGAAAGCGCGCCGCTGCTTGATAACCTCAGGGAGCTTAACGATCTGGTGCACCGGCTGGATCCGTCGCGGCTGTCCACGATGGCGCAGGTCACGATGTTGCCGATGGAATCTCCGCAGAACCAGCTGACGGATGTGCTCAGCTATAACCATTATTTTGGGTGGTATATTGGATCGGTGGATCAAAACGGGCCGTGGTTCGATGCGTTCCATGCCAAATACCCGCAGCGATGTATCGGCGTTTCGGAGTACGGGGCCGAAGCTGTGCTGGGCTGGCATTCCTCGGAGCCAAAGGTGCGCGATTATACCGAGGAATATCAGGCGGTGTACCATCAGGCGATGCTGGAAATGTTCGACGCGAGGCCGTACCTCTGGTCCACCTATGTGTGGAATATGTTCGACTTTGCCGCCGATGCCCGCGACGAGGGCGGCAGCCGCGGACGCAATAACAAGGGCCTTGTGACCTATGACAGAAAGCTGAAAAAGGACGCGTTTTTCGTCTATAAGGCGTGGTGGAGCAAGGAGCCGTTTGTGTATATTGCAGGACGCCGCTTTGTCAACCGCGCACCCGGACAGCGCACCATCACTGTGTATTCCAACCAGAAAAGCGTCACCCTGCTGGTGAACGGGAAAGAGATTGGCACGCAGCATGGCGAGCATGTGTTTGTATTTCCGGAAGTGCCGTTCGCCGAAGGACACAATACCGTCACGGCGAAATCCGGGAGCCTTGAGGATACGGCGATCCTCCGGGCGGTGGAGGAGCCGGATCCGGAGTATGTCCTGCCCGATCAAAATCCCGGGGCCGAGGGCGTGACAAACTGGTTCGCGGATATCCAGGTGCATGGGGAGCTGGAATTTCCGGAGGGATATTTCTCCATCCGGGACAGTGTGAAGTCCATCGCGGATAATCCGGAGGGCGCAAAGCTTCTGGAGGAATATGGTTCGGCGCTGTTCGGAACCATGGCAAAATCGCTCCGCAATATGATGGGGATGATGGGATCCATGCAGCTCGATCAGGCGATCCAGCTTGCCGGATCGAAGCTTGACGAGAAGGGGATCCTGTATATCAACCAGATGCTCAATAAGATCCCGAAGAACAGCTGATCCGCTGTAATTCTGCCGGGCTTCCCGGCTTATGAAAGAAGGAGAGTTTACTATGGCAAATGCAACCGCAAGCAGCCTGCGTCCCTTCGGATTGAGGGATAAGGTCTCGTATGCGTTCGGCGATATCGCCAACGACTGTACCTTTATCCTGTCCAGTACGTTCCTGCTCAAATTCTATACCGACGTGATGGGGATTGAAGCCTATGTGGTCGGTATCATGATGATGGTGGCCCGCTGCGTGGACGCCGTTACCGATATGACCATGGGCCGTATCGTTGACCTGACAAAGCCCGGTAAGGCCGGCAAATTCCGCCCCTGGATCCTGCGCGGAAGCGGCCTTGTTGCCATTATGAGCTTCCTGATGTATCCGGTGTGGTTCCAGGATATGTCCCTTGCGTTCAAGACGGTGTGGATGTTCGTGACCTATCTGCTGTGGGGCTCCGTGTTCTACACAATGGTGAATATCCCCTACGGCTCGATGGCCTCCGCTATCACGCCGGAACCCACCCAGCGCACCCAGCTGTCCGTGTACCGCAACGCGGGCGCGACCATCGCGAGCCTGGCGATCAGCGCGGGCGTTCCGATGATTGTCTACTATCAGGATGCCGACGGCAACCAGATTTTTAACGGTTCCACATTCTCCATGGTGGCCCTCGGATTCTCTATCGCGGCGATCCTCTGCTATTTTGTCTGCTATTTCGGCAGTACCGAGCGCGTCAAGATTGCTCCGCCCGCAAAGGATTCCAAAGCGCCCAAAACGAATTTTGTCAGGAACCTTGTCACAAACCGCGCTTTGCTGGCTATTATTGTGGCGGCGATCTTCCTGCTGCTCTCCCAGCTGACCATCACCTCGATGGCGCAGTATGTGTTCCCGAACTTCTACCGCAATATCCCGGCGCAGTCCACAGCGGCCACAATCGGATCGCTTGGCATCCTCGCGCTTTCCCCGGTTGCAACGCCGCTTGCAAAGAAGTTCGGCAAGAAAGAGCTGAGCGTCATCGGCGCGCTTGTGGGCGCGGCTTCCTATCTGATCTGCTTCCTGGTCCGCCCGGAAAATGTGTGGGTGTTCGTGGCGTTCTATGTTATTGCCTATCTCGGCATGGGTGTGTTCAATATCCTGATTTGGGCATGTATCATTGACGTCATTGATTACAGCGAGGTAAAGAACCATATCCGCGAGGACGGCACGATCTATTCCTGCTATTCCTTTGCACGTAAGCTGGGCCAGGCGGCGTCCTCCGGACTTTCCGGCGCGCTGATTACGATGGTCGGCTATACTGACGCCACTAAATTTGATCCGGAGGTCACGAACGGCATTTTCAATATTGCCTGCCTCGTTCCGGTGATCGGGTTTGTGCTCGTCGCGCTGACGCTGATCTTCCTGTACCCGCTCAGCCGTAAGGTAGTGGAATCGAACAGCGCAGAGCTGGAGCGCCGCCGCGCAGAGAAATAAGGGGGGAGGGCCGTTATGTCCGGTATTTTCGACGGCTTTGAAAAACGGCGCGGCTTCCTCGTCTGTGTGGACAGTGACGGCTGTGCCATGGATACTATGGATATCAAGCATACACAGTGCTTCGGTCCCTGTATGGTAAAGGAATGGGGGCTTGGCCAGTGGGCCGGCCCCATCCTCCGCCGCTGGGATGAGATCAACCTCTACACAATGACGCGCGGCGTAAACCGATTCAAGGGACTTGTCATCGCGCTTGGGGAAATCGATCGGACATATACGCCGATTGAGGGACTCGGCGAGCTTCGTTCCTGGACGGAAACATCCCGGGAGCTTTCCAACGGCGCGCTGGAGCAGGAGATCGCACGCGGCGGCGGGATATGCCTGCAAAAGGCGCTGCATTGGTCGCAGGAGGTCAACAAGGCGATCGCCGCGCTTCCCGAGGAGGTCAAACGGCCGTTCCCGGGCGCTTTGGAGGGGCTGGAGGGGATCCACAAATTTGCCGATGTGGCGGTGGTTTCCTCCGCGAACCGGCAGGCTGTCCTGGAGGAATGGGAAAAATACGGCCTTGCGGCGCATGTGGATCTGATTCTGGCACAGGACGCCGGGACAAAATCGGCGTGCATTGCGGCCCTGCTGGAAAAAGGCTACGCGCCGCACCATGTGCTGATGGTAGGCGACGCTCCCGGCGACCGTTCCGCGGCGGAAAAGAACGGCGTGTATTTCTACCCGATCCTTGTCCGCCATGAGGAGGAAAGCTGGAAGGAGTTGACAGAAAAGGCGCTGCCGCTCCTGCTTGCCGAAAACTATGCGGCGTATGGACAGGAAAAGGCGCGCGCATTTGAAGCGAACCTGAATACTCCCGGCTGATCCCGCGGATGCAGACAGGAGATGAACCTCCCAAAACAGCAATAAAACGGCCCGCCGTCTCAGTTGTCCATGAGACGGCGGGCTATTTTCAGTGATTACGAAAGAAACCGGGCGGGCCGCCAGAGCGCAGCTCAAATCCTTTTGCATAACGTGAGAGTTATTCTGCGGGCCTGCCCTCCATCGTCTGCTGAACGATGCTCTCCATAATATCGTAGGGCAGGGCCGACATGACGTAGCCGTAGACGTTTCCGTCCTTGTCGATCATAAAGGTGGTGGGGAAAGCGGTGATCCCATACATGGCGGAGATCTCGCCGGTTTCGTCCATGACCGTCGGGTACGTGTAGCCGCCCTGATCGATAAATTCGCGGATCTCGTCCTCGGTTCCCTCCTGAGAGAAGGGAAGCTCGTCATTATTGGGCTGGACAACCCCAAGCACAATCAGATCCTCCTGATTTTCTCCGTAAGCCTCATAAAGCTTTTGAATATCCGGCATTTCGCTCTTGCATGGCCCGCACCAGGTTGCCCAGAAATTCAGGAATACCGTCTTGCCCTTGTAATCAGAAAGCGTGTGGGTCTGCCCGTTTTGATCGGTGAGCGTAAAATCCGGCGCGGGGATCTCGGGACGCTCCTCCTGAGCGGAAGTCTCCTCCTGCGTCCCGGACACACCGGAAACGGTATCCGCCAAATATCCTGTGATTCCGTTCATCCATCCGGTGATCATCATCAGACCCATAAAAATCATCAGGACGCCGCCCGCCTTAACGGTGTATACCACCACCTTATTGTATTTGCGGAACAGATCCAGAAGCGTACCGGTGAATAACCCGACGGCTAAAAACGGCAGGATAAAACCAATCGTATAGACTCCAATCAGCAGATATCCAGCAGATGCGGTAGATGCGGAAGAAGCCATTACCAGTACGCCGGCCAGTGCAGGGCCGACGCACGGTGTCCAGGCAAAGCTGAAAGTAAAACCGAACAGCAGTGCTGTAAAAGGGTTCATGGAAAGCTTATCGAGCCTGAACGGAAGACGGTGCTCGGAGCTGAGCGTTTTGGAACGAAAAACGCCCAATTGGTAAAGGCCGAACAGGATAACCAGAACGCCGCCGATCCGTGCGAACAGCAAACGGTTCCCGCTGAAGAACTGGCCTGCCGCAGTGAACCCGAAGCCCAGCAGGAAAAAAGCGAAGCTGACACCCAGTACGAAAAAGATGGTGTTGATCAGCACACGTTTGCGCGGATAATAGATCTTGCCGTCAGCGTCCTTTTCTTTTGCGCCGCCTGCCAGATATCCCACATAAAGCGGAACCAGCGGCAGGACACACGGGGAAAAGAAGCTGAAAAGTCCCTGCAGAAAGACCGCCGCTGCCGAAACACTTGATTCAAGCGTAAATCCCAACAAAATCCCCCCATTAGCCGGGATACTCCATCCTGGCCAAAATTTTAATTGCGTCCTGTGTTTAAAGATAGTCAATATTACTTTTAGTACAATAACACTATTGAAGTACAAACAGGACTGTCTTTACTATAAGATTTTCCCATCTGTTTGTCAAGCCCGAAAATCACCTGAAATACGGAAATCAATTTTTACAAAAATCCTCGTTGTTTCCCGCAAATCAGTCAAACCGGATGACTGAAGCGCCTTCTTTATAGCACCAATTTAATGATGTTACATTCACCTGAAAAGCGACGTCTGCTGTGCCAGCTACCCTTACAGTACGAAAAGTATCGCGGCGGATTCGCGTCTTGCATCCACCGCTTTTCAGCAGAATTTCCTGCACTTGTGACGTTTCAGATACACCTTGAGATTGATATTGTTCATCTTGTTGACTTATGAGATGGGCGTACTGCCTGAAAAATCCCTCTGCACGGCATTCTGTTCAGTGCCATACAGAGGGATTAAAAGCGGCGGGCTTGTCTGCATGAAATTGGCAGAACGCGCTCCGTCACAGTTCGAGACGCCCGTCCTCCGCGGCAGAACGAAAACGTCCGGAAAGGTTCCCGCAATGGAGATTGATTCCCGGAAACTGTCCGGGACATTCCATGTGGGGTGCAGGGGAGGGGGGATCGCCTTTTTTCGGCGCATCGGGAGCCGATGGGATGCCGGAACTGTCCGGCATGGGGATTCCCTTGCTGTCAGAAACTGAAAAATCCATAGTGGCAGACCTCCGAAAAAATAAGGATTCCAGGATATTCCCGGGATCCTTATTTTTTGCAGAATGTACGCCAAACATAGTTGGAAATTAGTCCCTGCTGAGTCGGATAACGCTGAGCACCGTGATTGCGGCGCCGCAAAGCGTGGTGACGATTCCCAGCACAAAACTGGCAAGTGATAAACCTTTCATAAGTTTACATAACAGCTCCTTTCTCCGTTTACACATCTATGCACCTGCGCTGGGCAGATCGCGCCCGCGTCGTACCATCCGCCCGGCTGGGTGCGCGATTGGGCTATAATGCCCGCGTTTATGATACTCTGCGGACATTATATCATATTTTTGATTGATTTTCCATGAGGCAACTATTGTGAAACCGTATTCCTAAAGAGGCTGCGGTGAGCGGTGAGGCTTACGCTCGGATTTCATCCGGCTTAGGGTGTATCTGAAAAGTCCTCAATCCTGTTAAATTCTACTGAAAAACGCCGTCTGCTTCGTTGCTCACCCTTGCAATACGGAAAGTATTGCGGCGGATTCGCGCCTTGCATCCACCGCTTTTCAGCGAATTTTCCAGCACTTTTGACTTTTCAGATACACCCTAGTCCGGGGAAAGGCTTACAATCGGGTTTTATCCGGTTTAATCCGGGGATCAGTTTAGCTTGTACTGTTCAATTTGACACAGGATTTCATAGAGCAATTTCTGTTCTTCCTTGGGATGGGACGCGATCAGTTCATTGCACAAAAAGGGATAATCAGTATAGTCCGACACTTTCCCGCCCAGATTTTGAAACAGCCTTGCCATGGGAATTTCCAATGCAATCGAGATTTTCTCCATGCTTTCAACGGTTGCGTTCTTTTCGGCGCGTTCTATCTGGCCGATATAGCTTGGATGAAGATCGGCCTTTTCCGCCAGTTTTTCCTGACTCCATTTTCGCTGTGTCCGAAAATTCCGGATCCTTTGCCCCACAATTTCGGCAATTGTACTCATAAAACAGCATCATCTCCTTATTGCAATAGTCTATAAATATTTTTTATTTATATACAGTGACTATTAATATTAAATTTTGGAGATAATATACTAT
>DVHF01000072.1 GCA_018712265.1 Candidatus Gallacutalibacter pullicola | reverse complement strand
AACAAAATCTCCTTTTTTTGTTTCCGATTATAGTCCCCGTATTTCCATTTGTCAATATAAAAAATCCAATCTATAATAGCGATAGCTGCCATTTATTAGAGGCTGTCATCTCATATATCCCCATTACAAATAGGCAAAAGCATAGTAGTGATAGGGACATCCTACAATATGGATGGCTGTCATTTCATATCCCTCTACTAAAAGTATTGTGGTGATAGGGATACCTAACCATTAAACTTATCCCTATGACAAATATGCTAAGAGCAGCGGCGACTGGGATACCCTACAACTAGGCGGCTGTCATTTCGTATATCCTTGTGCAAGCGGAACGCGCTCGATAATTTGGATCTGGCGGCGGAATGTGTCCTGCATTTTGCCAAAACAGGTGAATTATATCCCCGTCTGGAATGGGAAGAAGCACAGTGAAACCATCCATGCCTATTTTCCGTCTTATAGGATAGAGAATACTTTTCCACAAAGGGAGGTGCAGACTGTGGAAAGACGGAATTGGATCCCTTTATTATTAACGATCCCCCTCACGTTGTCCGGGTGCGCTGGCAAAGCCTCGCCGCATCTTCTGCCGGAAACAATCGATACGGTGGAGGTATCCTATTTCCACGCACTCGAGCAAACCTCATGGATGCTCGATCCATCGGAGATCACCGCGCTGGAGGACTGGCTCGACGGTCTGTCACTTCAACACAGGGAGTTTGCGGCGGGCGAATCTCCGACTGACGCGGAGGGCGGGGCCGCCTGGCAGATTACGATCAACGGCGGAGAAGCTTCTTTCGACTGTATCGACGCAGGAAAGCTTTATATCCTGACAAACGGCGAATGGTATGAAATTACAAACCAAAGCTAAGCCTGGACCTGCGGTCAGCAGAACGCACCGCGGCAGGCTGAGCCTGCACATAGAACGCGCTGCGCGTCATGACCTCCGCGGGAACCAGACTAAGCCTGGACGCACCTGCGGTGAGCAGATCGCGCCGCGCTCCCTCCGGTCACTGAAATGCCGCTGCCGCAGGTACTCTGCCGCGGTGGCGGGATTGCTGTGTAAATATTCGGAAATTGCAAAAGGACACGCTGAATCAGCGTGTCCTTTCCTGTTATGCGTTCAGCCGCCGCCCTGTTTACCTCCACGGACGGCAAGCAGAGCAGCTTTCGATTCTGGCTGCGCTCGGGGATTTCACTCCGTTTCAGCTTCCCTCCCTGACAGTGGATGCACACGCGAACCTGCGGTCAGCAGATCGCGGATCGCTCCCTACCGGTCGCTGAAATGCCGTTTCGCATTGGTACTCTGTCGCGGTGGGTGCGGGCGGCGGCGTCCCATCCTCCGGGATTCGATTTCGCACCGTCAGGGGGTTTGGGGGAAATGATATTTCCCCCAACTCACGCGCGATCCGCGCGGAACTTCCTTTCTCTTCCCCCAAGCGATCAAAAAACATCCCTTACATAAAGAGGATCCGTCTCGACACTGCGGCTGGATAACCTCCATGTTAGGGCGGCAGTGGGGTCTGGGGACGCGTCCCCAGCGCGGGGAAACGGGGGTGCGTAACCCCCGTCACGGGAGCCTCCCGGTTAGAAATGAGGGATGTCGCCGGGCTCGTGGGAGGTGCCGTTGAAATAGATGTCGTACCACACGATGAAAATAAATACGGTCCAGATCCGGCGGCTGTAATCGCGCAGGCCGTTGAAGTGATCGTCGAGGTAGCGGATCAGCTCCTCTGTGTGGAAGAATTTCTCGGCGATCTCAGACTGGAACGCCGATTTCACAATATCATAATACTTTTTATCGCGCAGCCACACGCGCGTCGGTACGGGGAACCCCAGCTTTTCCTTCTGCGCTGTGGCTTCCGGCAGATGACGCAGCGCAGCCTGCCGCATCGCATACTTCGTATTCTTACGATTGACGCGCAGCTTCGTAGGAATCGTGGCCGCTACCTTGAACACTTCCTTGTCCAGGAACGGCACGCGCAGCTCCAATGAATTGGCCATGCTCATGCGATCGGCTTTGAGCAGGATGTCGCCCACCATCCACAAATTGATATCAAGATACTGCATCCGCGTCACATCATCGAGATCTTTCACGCGGTCATAATATTTCCTGGTGATTTCCTGCGGCCGCGACGCGAGGGAGGGATCCTTCAGCAGACGCTGCTTGTCCTCATAGCCGAACATCTTCGCATTGCCGATAAAGCTCTCGTTGGTGGGATACTCTCCGCGGGTGATGAAGCCCTGTCCCTTGAACCGGCGCGGCACTTTCTGCACCATTTTACGCAGGAACGTGCGCACGGACTGCGGCAGGATAGCCCGATAGAGACGGAACACGCGCGGCTCATTATAGACAGTATACCCGCCGAACAGCTCGTCCGCGCCCTCGCCGGAAAGAACCACCTTCACGTACTGGCTCGCCAGCCGCGACACGAAATACAGCGCGATGCACGACGGATCCGCCAACGGCTGATCCATATGATACTGCACCTTTTTGATGTTCCCCCAAAATTCCTCCGACGTGATCACCTGACTGTGATGCTCCGCGCCGATCTCCCTGGAAAGATCCTGCGCCCAGTGGATCTCGTTATAGTGATCCCCGAAATCAAAACCGACGGTAAACGTCTTTTGATCGGCAAAATAAGTGGATACATAGCTGGAATCCACGCCGCTCGACAGGAAGCATCCAACCTCCACGTCGCTGATTTTATGCGCGTTGACCGAATCCTCAAAAACCTTCTCGATCCGATCCACAGCCTCGGCCTCGCTGAGCGATTCGTCCGGCTGGAAGCGCGGCTCCCAGTACCGCTGCACCGTCACCTTGCCGCCGCGATACCACAAAAAGTGCGCCGGCAGCAGACAGTATACGCCCTCGAAAAACGTCTCCGGCGGCACGGCGTACTGGAACGACAGATACCGATCGAGCGTGGCATAATTGAATTTCTTCTCAAAGCCCGGAAACGCCAGGATGCTCTTGATCTCCGAGCCATAGACGAAATGATCGCCCACCTGCGCGTAATGGACCGGCTTGATGCCAAAAAAGTCGCGCGCCAGGAACAGCGACTGATCCTTCGTGTTCCAGATCGCAAAGCCGAACATCCCGCGCAGCCGGGGGAGCATTTCCTCGCCCCATTCCTCAAAGCCGTGCACCAGCACCTCGGAGTCGGTCTGCGTATAGAAACGATGGCCCTTCCCCTCAAGCTCAGCGCGCAGCTGGCGGTAATTATAAATCTCGCCGTTGAACGTCAGCACGAGCGTCCTGTCCTCATTATAAATCGGCTGGTTGCCGGACGCGTCCACGTCGATGATGCTCAGCCGCCGGAACCCCATCGCAACCGAGCTGTCCGTATAAAAGCCGCTGCTGTCAGGGCCGCGGTGCGTGATGAGCTCCGCCATCTCCCGCAGTACCCTGTCGCGGTCCACAATTTCCCCGGTAAATCCGCAAATTCCACACATAATAAGCCCCTATTCCATCATGTTATTCCTGATATTCCTCGAGCAGCCGTTCCGCCAGCGCCCTGTCCACGCGCAGAAAGCTGCCGTCCTCGCGGAACCCTGTGCTCTGCACGATTTTCAGCGCCTCATTGTACACGCTCAGTCGCGTCCCCTGGGTGATCGGCTGATCCGAGCCCTCCAGAAAAAAGGTGAACCCGATGTAATCCTCGTCCTTTCCCGCGGCGCAGAAGAAGCCGCTGCGCACCTTGCGGCCGCGCTTTTTTTCCACCAGTTCCGCCAGCGCGAACTTGACCACCTCCGCCGGGACATCGTCAAGCCCAGCCTCAAACAGCAGGATCTTTTCCTTCATTTCGCACAGCGAACCCACCACCCGTTTTTTCACGGACACCGTGTGCGGGTATTTGGCGGCGACATCCTCAATCACCTTCTGTCCGCCGCAGCCGGCAGGCGCGGCACAGACAAAGAACCGCCGCTGTTTATCGTGGTAAAGGCACGGATAGACGAGCTGCGCGTCGTAGCCGCAGGCGGGGCACTTCCAGTCAAACAGCGTCTCCCGCAGGATGCGCAGGCGCAGCTCCGGATTGGCCTGCGCGTCGATCCCGGCCCACATCTGCTTCTTATTCACCGCGCCGCATACCGGGCAGCTCACTTCCTTACTGATACAGGTTGACACCCTGTTCCCCCTCCTTTTCACAGATCACGCCGCCGCCCAGCACAAGATCGCCGTCATAAAACACGGCGGACTGCCCCGGCGTGACGGCCCGCTGCGGCTCGTCAAACCGTATCAGCGCCCGCCCGTCCGGGAGCGGCGTTATCTCCGCGGCTGCGGGCCGCGCCTGGTAGCGCGCCTTGACCTGCGCGCGCAGCTTCTCCGGCGGCGTCTCCCACGGGATCCAGTTGACCCCCGACACGACCGCCGACGCGCTGTACTGGCTCCCCTCCGGCCCGAGGGTGATCTCATTCCTCACCGCGTCGATTTTTGTCACATACATCGGCCTGCCGAAGCTGATCCCCAGCCCCTTGCGCTGGCCCACCGTATAAAACGGAATTCCCTTGTGCGTGCCGAGGATCTCCCCGTCCAGCCCGACGAAGCTGCCGGGCGCGGGACGGATCCCGCGGCTTTGCAGAAAAGCCCCGTAATCGTCGCCGGGCACAAAGCAGATCTCCTGGCTGTCCGGCCTGTTCGCCACAGGCAGTCCCGCCCGCTGCGCCAGCGCGCGGATCTCCGGCTTCGCGTACGCTGCCAGTGGGAACACCGCGCGCGACAGCTGGCGCTGCGTCAGCTGGTACAGCACATAGCTCTGATCCTTCGGCGTGGGCGCGCGCAGCAGCAGCCACCGCCCGGATGCGGGATCCCGCTCCACACGGGCGTAATGGCCGGTGGCTACGCCGTCACAGCCGTATTCCAGCGCCAGATCGAGCATCGCCCCGAACTTAATCCGGCGGTTGCACGCAACACACGGGTTCGGCGTGCGTCCGGCTGCATATTCCGCTGTAAAATACTCAATCACATCCCGGCGGAACGTCTCCCGCAGATCCACGGTCCGGTGCTCTATCCCAAGCGCATCCGCGACACGGCGGGCGTCGGCGGCGTCCCCGGCCGGATCATCGGGCACGGCGTCCGGGCGCAGCAGGAGCGTCACGCCGAGGACCTCATACCCCTGTTCTTTCAAAAGCAGGGCGGCGGCAGAGCTGTCCACGCCGCCGCTCATACCAAGCAGTATTTTCTCCATGCGGATCAGACGTCGTACGGGAAGCTGCTGTCCGGCTCGTCCGCACCGTCAGCGCCGTCTATTTTGCGGAGATCGTCCAGATCCTCCTCGGAGACGCCGTCCCTGGCCGCGTCCCCCTCCTCCATCTCGATTTCGTCCGCACCGTCCTCCATGCAGGAATCACAGCCCTCGCCGCAGGCGTCACAGCCTGCACAGGAGGCGCAGCCCTCATCGCTGTCCTCCCCGCTGAGTTCCTCCAGCTTCGTGACGGCGCGGTCGATCCGCTGGCTGGAATGATCCACAGCGCGGCAGAAATGCTCCGTCTCTTTATTCTCCGGATCGCGCAGGGTGCGGTAATAATACTTGCCCAGCTCCATATAAGCGCGTTCCATGTTCCGCTCCTCGCTCCGGATCACGGTTTTCACACGGTTGATCAGCGCAGCCTTGCGGTTCTTCTCCACAACATAATCGACGGTTTTGCTGATACCGCCGGTAACAGCCTCCAGAAAATTCTTCATTTCCGAAACCTCCTTTTTGGAAATACGGCCTTTTTCCTTATTATAGCGCAAAAGGGCCGGAAATAACAGCCCTTTTGTATTTTCTTATTGTGCCGTCAGGCGATCGCTGCCAAACCATTTTTCCGAATATACCGTCAGCGTCCCGTCGGCGATCATACCGCCCAGCGCGGACTCCACCTGCGCCGCGAGCGAAGCATCCCCGCTGCGGAAGATGGTGCAGTAATCGTCATGCGCAAGCGCCATAGGCGCCGTCCCGGTATCGTCGGGCAGAATCGCATACACATCCGGCGATTCCCGGCAGCAGAGCGCGGCGGACAGATCCTCCATCACAGCGGCGGAGATCTCCCCCGCGTCGAGGGCCGCCTTGAGCGACTGCGTATCCGGATATTCCGTGACCGCCGAGAGCGAATCGCGGAATGCCGTGGACGCTTCCAGCTCTTTCTGGCCGCTCGATCCCGTCTTTACGCCGACGGCCAGCCCCTGCAGATCAGCAATATTCCGGATCTCCGCAGAGGCAAGGCACAGGATCACCTGGTCGCCCTGAAAATACGTATAGGACAGCTCGTCGGAGCTGTCGTCCAGCAGGACGGTCTTGCTGCCTGCCCAGACGCAGTCGATCTCCCCGTCCGCCAGCATCGTGAGCGCGTCCTCCGGCGCAGTCTCCACAAACTCCGCCTCGACCCCCAGACGGCGGCAGAGCTCCAGCGCCGATTCCGCCGCAAAGCCGCGCGCGCCGTCGGCGTCAAAATCGGAGACGGGCAGGAAACCGTCCTCCAGACCAATGACAAGCTTCCCGGCGGACTGGACGTCCTGCCAGGAGCTGTCGGTATCAGAGGACGAGGACGCGCCGCTTGCGGAACAGGCCGCCAGCAGGACGGGAAAAAGCAAAAGAAAAGCAAGCCTCAAAAGCTTTGCTGTTTTTTTCATGGAAAGACCTCCTTGTCTATCGGCCGAAAAACGCACCGGCCCTCCCTCCTGAAGGGCCTTCTGCCTTTGGCGTACCTTTTATTCTACATGAAAAAACAATCCCCGTAAACCTTCCCGCCAAAAAATTCACAAAACCTTCACGATGTGCCGGAAAAACGGGCAAAAATCTCATATTTCTCCCAGAAAAATCCCGCCGTAACAGAGAAAACGGCCCTCCCAGCAGGAAAGGCCGTTTTTCCGGCACGGCTTCCCCATCCGGAAAGCGCGCCGCATTATTTTGGATTCCCATTATTCTGGAAAAAGTCGTCCCAATCGAAATCGTCGCCCGGTTTTTCACCGTTCGACTGTCCCGGCGCAGCAGGCTGGGACAGATTCTCCCCATCCTGCGGGGGTTCTCCGGGTCTGGCCGAGGTTCCTGCGTAGCCGTCGATATCGTCATAATAATCGCTGTACGGATCGTCGTTCGGATCGTCATAATACCCTCTGTCCTGCGGAAGTGCGGCAGGCTCGTCATCCCTCCGCTGCGGGGCAAGATGCTCCGGCGGCGCAGCATGGCGCGCTTCCTCCAGATGGCTGTCTGAATACAGATCGCGCGGGCCGTCCGGGATTTCCATCATGGCCGGCTGAGATTCGCGGCGCGCCAGAACGATCCGGATCACGGCAAAGGCGATCCCCGCAGCGCCCAGCACAATCAGCGCGACGCCCACGACCAGCACGGTGGAATCCCCGGCGGTCTGCACCGGGTCCTCGCTTTCAAAGATCCCGCCGCCCTGCGGGATATCCGTATTCCCGCCGGACAGGATTGTCTGGCCGCCTTCTGCCTCCTGTCCGGAAGCAAGGTTGCGGATATCCTCCAGATCCTGATTGGTAAACGCCGTCGGATCGCTCTCCGTCTCCGGGACGGAAGCGATCATATTCGGCGCGCTGTCCACCACGGGACCGCTGTAAGAGGGCGGCGCAGGCTCATAATCGGGATCCTCGCCTACGATGCCCGGGTCCAGACCTTCTTCCGGGGTGGAAACTTCGCCATCGCCCTCCAACCCGGATTCCGTACCTTCACCGGGAAGCCCTTCCATTCCGGACTGGCCGTCCCCGGGAAATTCACCCGGCTGGTTGCTCTCCCAGCCCTCCTCCGGAACAGAGGAGCCTGGAATATCTTCCGGTTCTGACGATACGCTCGGCGGCGTAATGATAATGCCGTCCCCGCCGATCGGCCCGGAGATACCAGAGCCATCCGGCAAAGAGGAGGACGGCTCGGATGTGATCTGCGATCCCGGATCGGACTGTCCGGCTCCTGCCTGGCCCGGATCGGACTGGCCCTGGGACGGCTGGGAAGCTGTATCCTGTCCTGTACCGGACTGTGATTCTGTATTCTGTCCCGCATCGGAAGATACCGCCGCGCCGGGATCCGGCTGGGCAGTATCGCTGATCGCTTCACCCGCCGGGGGCAGATCTCCCGTTGCCTGCACCGGGGCGGCCAGCAGGGAGCAGGACAGTGCGAGCGCCAGAAGGAGCGCCGCGTATTTTCCTTTTCCATGGTGACGTTTCATCAAATTCCTCCCTCCAGGCTAAGCCTGGACGTAATCCGCGCGCCTGCGGCGAGCAGTCCGCGCTGCGCATCACTGACGTGATGCGTGAACTCTGAGCGCATCGGCACTATGCCGCGGCACAAGAAAAATCAGACCCTAAGGCGATTCGCTCGGCCGTGCGAGCACGGCGCACAGTACAGTGTGTGTTTGAGCTTTCCGCCCGCGTTTATCGCCGTCTGCTGACGGTTTCTGTTCCGCAGGACAAGCGGCTTTTAAATTTCTTTGCTTATCATAGCATGAACGCGGCCCGGAAACAACTACAAAATGGTTAAAATTCGAGCCGGGGAATCATTTTCCTGCAAAAACTCCCGGAAATTTCTTTCCGGGAGCTGTTTTTTCCCTATTTTATGAGAAAATGGGTCTTTATTCAAACATCGAAGGCGTGTAGGAGTTTACAGCGTCCTGGTTGATCTCGATCCCTTCCAGCTGGTTGGCGGCCTCGTTGATCATATCGCCGAATTCCTCGCCGCGCAGAGCCGCAAGGATCGTCTCGTAGGTAGTCTCGTCCTCCAGAGCCGTCTGCGTCTCCTGGGAAATATCGTACTTTACGGCGAGCAGATACGCCTTCTGTGTGCCCAGAGAAACCTCGGTGGTTCCGGCTTCACCTGCGTCGAGGCTGTCCAGCAGCGTGACAAGCTCCTCGGGCGCGCCCGTATCTGTAGAGAGCATCTCCACGCCCTCGGTGAGCTGCTCGGCGTCCAGTCCGGCGGCTTCCTTATATTGGTCGGCGGCCTGCTGTGCGGTCATTTCTCCGCTGGTGATCTTCGCGGCAAAATCGTCAAATTCCTGTTCTGCCGCGGCAATTTCTTCCTCCGTCATCACGGTTATGCCGGTAGAGGACGAGCTTTCACTGCTCGCGCTGGAAGTGCTTTCCGATGAGGATGAGGACGACGTCTCCCCGGAAGTATCTGCCGTATGATACAGCGGGCGGATGATATATGCGTAGCTTGTGTAATTTTCTTCAAAGTAGTTTTCTACCTCCTCGTCCGGCACAGGAGAGGTGCCGTCGCGACCGTAGGTAGCGTCAAAGATCTTGGCGTATTTGGTGATATATTCCGGTCCGGCCAGCTGGTAGGAGCTTTTCGCGATTCCGAAATCATTTTCCAGCATGGAGCCCATATAGGCCCACTGGGTATTGGCGGTATTCTCGATCTGCTGCTGCTCCTCGTCGGTGAGGGAAAGGCCCATTTCCGCCATGCGGTCATCGAGCAGGAAAAGGTTCCGGGTATACTGCATCGCACGCTCGGTGATCCAGGACGAGGCGTCCTGACCCTCCACTGTCTGCGACAGGATACTCTGCGTGGAATCCTCCACCTGAGAGGCCGCGTCGTTATAGGCTGTAAAGAGGTAATAAATATATGCGCCGATCGGAACAGTATCCTCACCGCGTCTTGCCGCCCAGGTGAGATCCTCTGACGAGCATCCTGCTGTTCCGAGCAGCATCAGCGAGGCCATAGCTGCTGCCGCTGCTTTTTTCCAGAATTTTCTCATGATATGATGTCCTCCGATATTTCAGTAGTCCCGCTTATTATATACCCATTCCTCCAATTTTTCAAGCCAGCAAGGCTAAGCCTTGACGTAAATCGCGTCACGCGTCGTACCTCCGCTGAAATTCCGATAACAAAAAATACTCTGTCGCGCAAGTCTAAGCCTTGACGTAATTCGCGCCGCGCTCCCTCCGGTCGCTGAATTTCCGCTAAGAAAAAATACTTTGTCGCGGTGGAAAGCTGGTCGGGGATATGCTATAATATCCGCAGAGTACTATAAACGCGGGCGTATCGGCTCAATTATACCGCCAAACCAAGCGGAGGTACGACGCCTGCGCGTTCTGCTCGCCGCAGGCGTGGTATAATGTCCACAGAGTACCATAAACGCGGGCGTTATAGCCTAATCACGCACTCAGCTGGGCGACCGGAGGGAGCGGGCGCGATCTGCTCGCCGCAGGCGTGGTATAATATCAGCAGACAGGCTGCAACGCGGGCGTTATAGCCTAATCGCGCACCCAGCCGAGCGACCGGAGGGAGCGGGCGCGATCTACGTGCAGACTTAGTCTGCTGCTCACCGCAGGTGCAGGCTTAGCCTGCTGCTCTGCCTTATCACAAAGAGGGAAGTGAATACTATGAAACGGTCAACCTACGACTACACAATCAACCAATCAGAAAGCATGGTCCGGTACATCGCAAACGATTTCTTTGCCAAAGAGGGATTCCGCCTGATCGACTATCACGGAGAACAGGTCTGGAAAAAAGGAACCGGATTTTTAACCGCACCCAGCTACATAAAACTGGATTACAGAAACGGCGTGCTCCATCTGGAAGCATGGATCCGTATGTGGGGCGAACGCCCCCTAGACAACGGCTTTGTCGGGATGATCCCGAAACAGGCACACCAGAAGCGGGTCGCGGAGCTTGTGCGCCTCATCACCCAAAATCAGCCGCAGCCCCAGCCTCAGTATGCAGCCGCAGGTCAGACCGGATCGGAGGAAAGCGTCCCGCCGCAGGGCTATTCCCAGACAGAATCACCATTCGGCGCTCAGGCAGCGCAGCCGTCCGGACAGTCCGCACAACCCGGCCAGCAGGACTATTATCAGCAGAACGGTCAGACAAACGGACAGCCTGGCTATTATCCTCCGCAGGGCGCACAGCCGGGCAGTCAGCCCTATCAGCCCTATCAGCCGAACTATTATCCCCAGCAGGGCGTCCAGATGAACGGCCAGCCCTACCAGCCCGGACAGCAGGGGTATTATCCCCCGCAGCCGCCCTATGCGCCGCCGGTTCAGATGTATGATCCCAGCGGAAAGGCCGTGGCCGCGCTGATTTTGGGCATTGTCAGTTTCTTTGGGCTTATCAGCCCGGTCATCGGCGTTGTATGCGGCGCTATCGGGATTGCTATGGGCCGCACAGGGCGCGGCAGCTCCAAGAGGGGAATGGCCACCGCCGGTCTTGTGCTGAGCATTATCGGCCTGGTGCTGTCGGTGCTGATGTGGATCATTTCGTTCCTGATTCTTATGAACTTTGCCGCATAGTAAGGGAGGCGTCACGACATGGAGCTGGGATTTCAGGTTTCGAGCCTCAAGCCGGTTCTGACAACCGAACAGGAGGTTTTCACCGCGTTTGAACGACTGCGGGAAATCGGGTACCGCGATTTGCAGAACCAGTGGATTTCCCGCGACGTGCCGGATGAAGCAGTCGCGGAGGCGATGGATCAGTACGGCCTGCGGTGCGTTGCCGTGCAGGATTTTTACACCGATGTGGCGGCGGATCTTGACCGTTACCGCACACAGAACCGCCTGTGGCACAGCCGCTACATGACAGTGAGCCGGATTCCGCACGAATATTTTTCCGCAGACGGGCTCACGCAATACGCGCAGAAGCTGCGAGAAATGGCGGATATTTTCCGTGAGGACGGCGTGACGCTCACGTTCCATCCCGTGAAAGACGATTATGCGCCGATCGACGGGGTCTGCGCGGTGGATCGCCTGATGGCGCTGCTGCCTGAGGATATTCAGGTGACGGCCTGCTTATATCACACGATACGCGGCGGACAGGATCCCATCGAATTCCTGCGGCGGTACCGCGGACGGGTGGATCTCGTACATTTCAAAAACGCGGCGCTGTTCCCGGACGGAGAGGAGTATCTTGTCCCCGTCGGACAGGGAAACATCGACTGGCCGCCGATCCTGCGCGCCTGCCGGGAGGCCGGCGTCAAATGGGGCTTTGCCGAGCAGGAACGCTGGAAAAAAGATCCGTTCGTCTGCGCACAGGAAAGCTGGCAGTATCTCACCGAAAACTGGAACTCTTAACCCATAAAAAAATGGGACGTGCCTTTTGAACTGCCCCCACTTGTTATTCAGTACATCATAACTGTCTAACAAACGGGGCAGTCATTCCGGGCGCGTCCCATATTTTTTGCCTTTTTTACGGTATTTCCAGACGTTCTGCGATCTCCCAGGCATCCTCCGTCGAAACGGCCGCGTACTGCGCAGAAAAATCAAGTCCAAACGCATTCTTTCCCGGGAAAAGATCCCCCAGCGGCGCGAGCACAAAGCCGCGTTCCAGAATGCCGGGGTGCGGGAGCCGCAGTTCGGGATCGCCGCTCTGCGCGCCCTCAAACAGCAGCAGATCGATATCGATCACCCGTGCGCCGTGGTAGCCTTTCCGGACGCGGCCCATCGCGGCCTCGATCCCCAGACATGCGCCCAGCAGTGCGCGAGGAGAGCGATCTGTCTGAACCAGCACGCAGCAGTTCCAGTAATTATCCTGCGGATCCGGCACGTCGAACGGCGCTGTCTCGTAGAGCTTCGACACCCTGATCACTTCCGTGCCCGGCACCAGGTTCAGCGCACCGATCGCATGGCGCAGGTTCCCGCCGCGATCGCCAAGGTTCGTACCCAGTCCCAGGACGGCCTGCCGCGTCACTGCTGTGTCTCCCGGCGGCGTACAATATGCACGGCCACATAATCGAAGTCGGCGCGGATCGGCGCTTCCGGCTTTTTCAGCGTGATTTCCACCGTCTGGATCGGCGGGTACTCCTCCAGTATCTGATCCGCGACCCGCTGGGACACCTTTTCCAGCAAATCGTACGACGCCTCGTTCATCACGCGGATCGCGGTTTTCATCACCTTCGCATAGCTGACAGTATCCTCGACGTTGTCCGTCCGGCACGGACGGGAGAGATCCACATCCGCTGTGATATCGAGGATAAAGTTCTGGCCGTCGCGCTTTTCCTCCGGGTTGACCCCGTGGTACGCGAACACCTTTAAACCTCGTATTTCAATTTGATCCATTCTGGTTCCTCCAATCGACAGCAAACTAAGGCAGGCTAAGCCTGCACGTAATACGCGCACCTGCGGTGGGCAGATCGCAGAGCGCTCCCTCCGGTCTCTGACAAGACTAAGCCTTGACGTAATTCGCGTCGCGCGTTGTGACCTCCCGCTCGGCTAGATGGCTGATTGGGCTAATATACCCGCGTTTATAATACTGTGTAGACATTATACCATATTCCCGGCCCGCCTGCCGCCGCGACAAAGTGTTTTTTCCTATCGGAATTTCAGCAACTGGAGGAAGCGATCCGCGGTTTACGTCCAGGCTTAGCCTGGCCATATCCCCGACCAGCCTGCCTGCGGATATTATGCTATAGCTTTTTTTACACAAGAAAATCAGCGAAATCTAGGCCCTGCCTGAAAAAGTGAAATCACCGTTTTATTTGATGGCTGCTGCTGCCTGCCGTATCAGAAAAGTCCGGAATACAGCGGAATTCCTGCACTTTTTTGTTGTTGGTCCGTCTCAGCCAGAAATCCAGTTGTTTCTTCTTTTCGGACAGGGCCAAAAATAAAAATCGCTTTTATTTCTGTTGGAGAATAAAAGCGTCTGTAATTTCAGATATACTTTTCTTATCAGGCCAATGGGCGTCTGTTCGTGGGACTGTCCCAGCGGATTATCGCGGAGAATCTCGACGAACAGCTTGCGGTCCAGAGAGGAATCGGACGCGCCCAGGATATTGCCGTCCAGATCGTTGATATCCGTAATCAGCACCGGCGCGCCGCCAAGACGCTGGGAGATTTTGCGCGCGGTGGCGTCCGGCTCAGCGGGACCAAGCACCACATAATGATTATACGGGGGCAGGGTGTAGCTGCACGGGCCGTCGATGGAGCTGGCCTTGTAGCCCGCGATTTTGTAGAACCATCCCTTTTTGTGGAACAGCTTGCCGACCGCCGACACCGCCGCCGCGAACAGGATGCGGATCGTGCCGCATTCGCGCAAGGCCATTTCCATCGTCTCCGGCATACGCAGGCCGATGCCATGCGGATTCTTGTACACGAATTTGCACAGGAACCTCGCCAGCGGACGCGGCTTGATCTGATCCACCGGGATGGCGCGCCGCTGCGTGCAGGCCACGGCTTTCTCCGTAATGAACACCACGTCCCCGTCCTGTAAAAACGGCGTCACGTATTTTTCCGCAACGTCGCAGATATCGTCCTCGTCCGTAATCACGTGCGTCTTTATGGCCAGGCGCTCATAGCTTTGCCCGCCTACCTCCACAACGCGGTTTTTTCCCTCGTTGACAACACAATCTGTCTGCATAAATTTCCCAATCCTTTCCGGCAGATAAATGATTTTCTGGTATCTTCCAGTATAACACAAATTCCGTAAAAAGTTTCATTTTTTTACAAAATTCTGCAAAACCTTTTGCAACGCGCAGCCGGGGAGGGATCCCTGCCCGTTACAGCGGGATTTTGCAGGAATTCCCATCCTCCAGAATTCTGAAACAGGAAGGTCGCGTTCCATGAAAACAACAGCTTTACTTCTGCTCTGCAAGCTTCTTTCGCGCATCGGCAGGCTGATCGGGAAGGGGAGCAGCCTGCCCGGCCGGATCGCGCTCCGGCTGGATCCGGGGATCCTCAGCCGGATCCGCCTGCCGGAATACGTCGCGGCCGTCACCGGGAGCAACGGGAAAACCTCCACCGTCGAGATGATCGCCCATGTGCTCCGGCAATCCGGGCGGACCGTCGCATATAACCGCGAGGGCTCGAACCAAATTGAAGGAATCGCGACCGTCCTGCTCAACGACTGCGACTGGCAGGGCCGCGTCCGCAGCGATATTGTCCTGCTGGAAAGCGACGAACGGTTCGCGCGGCATACCTTCCGCTATTTTACGCCGACCCACTACGTCATCACCAACCTGTACCGCGACCAGCTCACGCGCAACGGGCACCCCGAATGGGTCTACGACATCCTGCGGGAGAGCATCCACGACGGCACGCGGCTGATCCTCAACGCGGACGATCCGCTCGTATCGTGCTTCGGGGACGGCAGGGAGGACACCGTATGGTTCGGCGTGGAGCGCACCGAATTTTCCGAGGACGCCAATTCCGGCGTCTATGATGACGGGCGCTACTGTCCGCGCTGCAAAAGCCCGATGCGCTACGACTATTACCATTTCAACCACATCGGGAAATACCGCTGCACCGGATGCGGCCTTGCCCGCCGCGATCCGGATTTCGCCGTGACGCAGGTTGGCTCCGCGCAGGAATACATCGTCGTCAACGGCAAATACCGCATCGATATGGCCTTTCCCGGCATTTACCACTGTTACAACGCGCTGGCGGCGTTCTCGCTCTGCTCCCTGCTGGGCGTGTCCGGGGAGGAAACCGCCGCCGCCCTCAACGGCTATCTGCTCCGCAACGGGCGCGTCGTGACGTTCCGTCTCGGCGATCGCCGCGGGACGCTGCTGGCCTCCAAGCACGAAAATTCCGTCTCGTATGATCAATCGATCCGCGTGGCGGTGCAGGATCCGCGCGGCGTTTCCGTGCTGATTTTCGTCGATTCCATCAGCCGGAAATATTTCACGAGCGAAACCTCATGGCTCTGGGATATCGATTTTGAACGCCTCAATGCGCCAAACATCCGGGAAATCCTGCTAGCCGGGCGGTACTGCGCCGATTTGGCGGTACGGTTTTCGCGTACGGGGATCCCGGAATCCAAGCTCTTTCTTTATGAGGATATCGCGCAGGCGGTCCGCCATTTCCGCACACACGGAAAAGGGTATCTGTATGTGATCACCTGCTTTTCCGACAAAGGAAAATTTCTGGAAACGGCCGATGTGGAAAAGGAGGACTTGCCGTGAAAATCCTGCATCTGTACGCCGATTTGATGAACCTTTACGGCGAATACGCCAACGTTTGGAGCCTGGAACACGCCTTGATGGAGCAGGGCTTCGAGGTGCAGACGGACCGCCGCACGCTGGGGGATGCTCTGGATTTCTCCGGATACGATTTCATCTACTGCGGATCCGGGACGGAGCGCAGTCAGAAAGCCGCGCTGGCGCACCTTTCCGGATACTTTGACGGGCTGCGTCAGGCCGCCCTTACCGGAACGCACGCCCTGTTTACCGGGAACGCCTGCGAGCTGCTCGGGGAATCGATCCTCGGCATGGACGGGAAAGAATATCGGTGCGCGGGACTGCTCGACTTTACCGTGCGGGAACACCGGACGCGATTCACAGGCGACGCGATCGCGGAGTTCCCGGAGATCAGCGCGCCGCTTGTAGGGTTCGTAAACAAATGCACGGAGCTGTTCCGCATACAGGAACCGCTCTTTTCCATGCGTCTGGGGATGGGCAACGCGCAGGGGGATCCCGGCGAGGGATGGCGATATCGGAATTTCCTGGGCACGCATCTGATCGGGCCGGTTCTGGTGAAAAACCCGGCCTTTCTGGACTGGCTGGTACAAAGAATAGGGGAGTCTGCCCGGGACGGATTCATCCTGCGCCCCGTGCGCCGCGAATACGAGGAGCGCGCCTACCGCACGACGTACCATGCCCTCAAGGCTAAGCCTTGAGCAGACTAAGTCTGCACGTAAACCGCGGATCGCTCCTTCCAGTCGCTGAAATTCCGATAAGAAAAAACACTCTGTCGCGCAAGGCTAAGCCTTGACGTAATTCGCGTCACGCGTCGTACCTCCGCTGAAATTCCGATAAGAAAAAACACTCTGTCGCGGTGGAAAGCTGGTCGGGGATATGGTATAATGTCAGCAGAGTATTATAACCGCGGGCGTTTCAGCCCAATTAACCGCCCGGCCAAGCGGAGGTACGACGCATTGCGCGTGTTGCCCACCGCAGGTATGATATAATATCAGCAGAATGCTATAAACGCGGGCATAAAAGCTCAATCGCGCACTCAGCCGGGCGACCGGAGGGAGCGGGCGCGATCTGCCCACCGCAGGTGCGCGATCTACGTGCAGGCTTAGCCTGCTGCTCACCGCAGGTGTAGTATAATGTCTACGGAGTACCGTAAACGCGGGCATCTCAGCCCAATTAACCGCCCAGCCGGGCGGAGGTACGACGCCTGCGCGTTCTGCTCACCGCAGGTGCGCAAAAGAAAGGTGATTTGATGATGAAAAAGAAATTGACTGCATTGGCTTTGGCCGTTTTGCTTGCAATATCGGCGGCAGGGTGCCAGCAGGCACAGGAGCAGGAAAGCAGTCCCGCGCCGGAAAGCTCCGTTTCTGTCTCCGAACCGGAATCCACGCCGCCGCAGGATCCCGAATCCTCCGGGGAGGATTCCTCCGCGCCGGAGTCCTCCGGCAACGAGGTGGTCAACACCATCACAACGGACAACGAGGAGTTCAACAAGCTGTTCTCCGACAATCCGATCGACGCCGCCTACCGCGAGGAATCTATGGACGATTTCTCCGCCGTCGATATGGAACAGACCGCCACGAAATTTGCGGATCTCTGGCAGGCTGAGGTCGATTCCGCTTACCAGAAGCTTCTGGAGCTCTCAAGCGGATCGGAACGCGATCAGTATAAAACGGAGCAGGAAGCATGGATCGCTGAAACCCCCGCCGCGCTTCAGGAGATCCGGGAAAACGCGCAGGCCGCGGGCGGATCCCTCTCCAACGTGACCGCCGCCGGGGACGCGATGGAATATTACCGGGCACGCGCCGCGGAGCTCTACCGCGAACTGTACAACTACGATCCTGATTTTTCCTTTGCCTATTCGGAAAACGGATCCGCCTCCGCAGGCTGATCTGTCCCGCGGAGATTTCCTCGCCGGACCTCGATACCATCTGATAAAAACACGCACATACGGGAACAGGCATCCTGTATGTGCGTGCTTTTATTTTCTGGAACTATTTCTTTTCCCTGATGGGGGTAAGCAGATCGACCTGGGAGAACCGCCCCGCCGCGCCGTTTTCAAACCGCAGGAACGCGTTCAAATGCTCCTCCAGACATCCGCCCATGCCGTCCGGACCGCGTCCGGAATCGCGTTCGTAGACGCCGTTCGTCTCTACCCAGCGGTTCAGGAATCCCCATTCCTGAAAATCGCCCATCCTGATGCAGTGCGCCGCATACAGGCCGCCCGGGAACCGCTTCCTTTCCGCCGGCGCGGGCACCTCCATGCCCTCCGGGATCGTCACCCAGAATTCATACCCGTATGGCTCCTGTCCGTGCGGCGACGGATTATTGAAGCCAAACACGCGCAGATCAGGCTTTTTCTGATGGAGCCGGGTGTTCTCCACAAAATCACACAGGAGCCGCTCGGCGTTTTCCTCCGGCGATTCCCCCACAAACCGCACCGCGGCAGCGTCGCAGGGCGGCAGGTACAGGATACGCACCTGTTCCGCCTCGCCTCCCAGTCCGTGAATCATCGGACAAGCGTCCATAAAATCAATCCTTTCCGCGTTTATTTTCCCGCCGCAAACCGGCAGAGCAGGGGAGTGATCCACGATCGGAGCCACGCCGTCCGCCTCCGGAAGCGGATCCGGACGCTCCGTGAGCCGTTTCAGCACAGTTGAGATCGCTTTCAGCTCGGCGATTTCCGCATCAAATTTCGCGATACATTCCCGGAACACCGCGGCTGTCCTTTCGCTGTCCGGCTCCTGAAGGATCTCCGCTATCTGCCGCAGCGGGATCCGCAGGCTCCTGAGCAGCAGAATCTGGCGCAGCCGTTCCAGCGTATCCGCGTCATACAGGCGGTACTGGCTGCCGTCCGCGCGGATACTCGGCAGCAGGCCCATTTCGTCGTAGTACCGCAGCATCCGTGTGGAAACGTGAAATTCCTTTGCCACCTCGCTGATTGTTTTCAGGCTCATTTCTCACCCTCCCTTTGCTTTCATTATACAGATTGACGCCGCGTCAAGGTCAAGCCCTTTTTTGAAAAATTTCAGAGCAGTTTTTTCTGTGTGAATCGCATGATATTTCCCTAATCATATTCAGATTCCCCCGCCTCGTCAATCCCACATACGAAAAAGCAGCGCATGGACGTCATACGCTGCTTTTTGCTCCCGTCTTATATTTCGTTATCCCACGGATTCCTCTGTCTCAACGATTTCCATCAGCTGATCCGCTGTGAAATCCATCTCGAACGGGGTGGACAGATACAGCCTGTATTGGGAATCCCCGCTTTCGATCGTCACGCGATCGGCCTGCGGCTGTGCGGAACCGAGCGCCTGAAGGATCCCGGCCGCCTTTTCGCAGAACGCCTCCTTGCTGGGATATTCCCCCAAAAGCCCCACGGACAGCTGAACAGTATCCCCGGGACGCAGGGTGGAAAGGGTCAATTCCTCATCGGCGGAGAGCGCGTCGATCGATACGTCCACCCAAACGCTCCGGACGCCGCCGACCTGAGCCAGCGCCTGATGGTAAGCATCGGCGGCTTCTTCGCTGAGGACCTCCTCCGTGTGCCGGAGATGCGGCCCGTAATACTGGATCATCGGGTACACGGCGGAGACCCCGACGCACGCGCAGATCAGGAAGAAGCAGACGATCATGCTCAGAAAATCGTATTTGATGGTATCGCCCCGGAAAATCACGCCGCTGACGAGGATCTCTACGCCCAGCAGAATCAGCAGGACGGGCGAGTATTTGATTGCCGATACGAGATTCAGGTCCGGGAAGAACATATACAGCAGGGCGATAATTCCGGCGAAGATGAGCGCGATCCCCATAGTGAACATCCCCACGCGGCGCACACGCTTGGGACGGGAGGGGGCAGGGACCGGGGCGGACGCGCTGTCCGGCTGCGTCCCGCCGTAAACCTCGGACGCGGGATCGCCGTTCTCGTCCGTCCGCCAGGATACCCGATGGATCTCCGGCTCCTGTACGGCATCATATCCGTTACGTTCTGTCATGGCGATCACCTCCGTATTCCACATAATCGTCGTCCTGGGCAGGGGCTTTCTTTTTGCCGCCCATAATCAGGTACACGCCGAGCAGGATCACCAGCACAATGACAATAAGCTGGGGAATGCTGTCGAGGAAGCGGGCAAGCGCGGGGATGGACTGGTACAGCTGATACAGGAACGGGCTGATGAATGTATTATAGAGCATATACGCGCCAAGCCCGACGCAGCACCAGCCGATCACGGTGTGGCGGCGCAGGACAAATCCTTTCCAGTCGCTGTCCAGACGGATGAGGAACATGTCCTCCACGGTCTGTCCCTGAATCAGGGCGTCGCGCTGGTTGAAGGTATCGAAGAACGCGAAGAACCAGATCACCGGAAGGAACAGGGAAAGCTCGTCAAGGTGGGCAAACCAGATAAACCAGATCAGCCCGCAGAATACCAGCATGATGGAAAACCCTCTGCGCGGAAGGCCAAGATACATCTGTCCCGCGCCGGGCCACAGGGCGAACAGGAACGTAAAAAAGCTGTTTTTCTTTTTCATGATTCAGAACTCCTCTCGAAACTGAAATCAAAAATCTCACGGATGCCGTTGGAAACCTGCTGGGTAAAGTCCTGGATGGAATTGGAAATCTCCTGAGAGATCCGCATTCTGTCCTCTGTCTGGAACTCAGGCAGCTCGATGGAATCGAGCTGGGAGAAGCCGCCCAGCCATACCAGTAATGTGAGGCAGGCCGCCGCACCGACACGGGCGCAGCGTTTCAGGAAAACGATCCGGGTTTCCTGACGGATCCGGCGCAGGGAATCCTCCGCGACAGGGGGATCCGGTTCCAGCAGAACCTCTCCGCACAGCAGGGCGGTATATTTTTCGGTGCAATCGTCGCAGTAGGAGAGATGCTCAGCGATTTCCAGCCGGGAAAGCTCATCGGGAATTGCGTCCCGGCAGAGATCGGCCAGGGCTTTCTCGGTGAGGTGCCCGCCGCTGTCGAAATATAAATCCCTAGGTGCCATAGCCATCCTCCTTTAAAGCTTCCCGCAGCATTTGTCTTGCGCGGTAGATTTGGGTCTGTACGGTTTTTTTCGGTCTGGAAAGCTGGGCGGAAATCTCGTCGAGCTTTTTTTCTTCCAGAAAGTACATCCTTGAAACGATCGTATATGGTTCGCCCAGCCGGTCGATTTCTTCGCGGATCCTGCGCACGCCGTCGGCGGTATCGCAGAGTTCCTCGGGGCTGCCCCTGGCCGGGAGCGATTCCATAGAATCGCCGCCGTCTGCGATCACGCGCCGCTGGTAGGCGCTGCGCAGGTAGTCCTTGGACTTATTTGCCGCGATACGCGCCAGCCAGGGGCGGTAATTTTCCGGACTGCACCCGTCGATGTGCCGGAATGCGGAAACGAAGGTTTCCTGCGCCAGATCCAGCGCATCCTCGCGGTTCCGGACGAGCTGAAAGCAGATGGTATACACAAAGCTTTGGTATTGTGTGACCAGCGCGGAAAAATCGGAATTTTTCATAACCCTGCTTCCAGCCCCCTCTCTCTTTCCTCTCTCGTGTACGCCGTACACTATTATAGACGATCTATTTATCCGAATGACTTCAAACTTTCAAAAAAATTTTTTATCCTGCCCCGGACGACCTCACAGCTTGAAGCTTTCGGCTTCACCGAGCCAGAAGTTTTCGCCCTGCGCGGGCGGAGCGGAATATTTGAAGCCGCAGGCTTCACCAGAATATGATCTATCGAACCCGTTGGGGGCGGCTCAGGCCGCGGACGCAGAATATGAAACTTGCCGTTTCGGGGCTTTTGATCTATCGGACCTGCGAGGTCCGATAAAATAAAAACAGTGAAGCTGTAAGCTTCAAAAATTGTGCGCTCCGCCCGGACTCGGCGAAAAGCCAAACTGCAGTGTGTTTGCCACCGCGACACCGTGCCCGCGGCAACGGCATTTCAGCGACCGGAGGGAGCGCTCCGCGTTCTGCTCACCGCAGGTGCGTCAAGGCTTAGCCTTGTCAGCGACCGGAGGGAGCGCTCCGCGTTCTGCTCACCGCAGGTGCGCGTTTTATGTCAAGGTTTAACCTTGTGGAAAAGTTGTTGAAACGGTGGAAAAGTGAGGGACGGGGAATAAAAAAGCCCCAGCCGCCGGGGGATTCCCGGGGCCAGGGACAAGGTTTTCCACATGAGCGGGTGGAAATCTTTTTTTAGTTGACGTAAACGCGCTCGTCGTTGAGCATCTTCTCCGTGTTCGGCGCGATCCTGTCAATATACGTGGAGGAGACAAGTCCATCTGTACCGCCGTTCGTCTGCGCCAGATAGCGCCGCGTCCCGGCTTCATAGAACGAGATCACATCGTCAGGACGGTTGAACTCGTCATAATAATGGTACGTCAGGGTCACAACCGGTTCCCCGGTGGGCTCCTCATCGGTTTCCTCCAGAAGCTGGATGCCAATGATGCTCTGATAATACTTCTGGAAATAGTCGTCGTAGGTCAGCTTCTTGCCGTTGCCGGTGACTTCATAGTTGTACACTGTGGAATCCTCGGTGGATTTTTCCTCGTCCTTCGTGCGGCTGAGCACAAATTCCGTGACCTCGCCATTGATGGTGACGGTCATGCTCTGCACCTCGGTGATCATCGGCAGCTTGACGAACTTGCTGCGCATATTATACGCGCTGTTCTGGGTCCACGTGGATACCTTGCTGTCCTCCACAAGATAGACGGCATCCTTTCCGTTTACCATGACGTGCGTCATGCCGTTTTCACTGCGTCCGGCGGAGAGACGGTAGGTATCGCCGTCTATAATGGAGAATTCCACCACCGCAGAGGGATTATCCAGTCCTGCCGCCGCAAGATCCTCGGCGGTCGGGCAGACATACGCAACATCGTCAGCGGAAAGCGAGGTCAGCGTCGCCAGGATTGTGGAATACTCGTCTGTATCGAGCTCCATCTCGTGGCCGGCCATCATGGTATAGGTGCTGTCCTCCTCGTTGAAGGTGATCTCAATGGGATCCGGATACTGCGTGCCGCTGAGCGTCAGACCGTCAACGACGGTGCCGATCTCCTCGGCGCTGTAAGAGAGGGACAGGAGCGTCTTATTGATAAACGTGGTCTTGTCCTCAAAGATTTCATCGTCCACGGAGACAATGTAGACGTTGTTGGAGCCGGAAACGCACATGTAATAGCCGCTGCCGTCGCCCGCGTTTTCATTGCCCAGAAGATACTCAAAATCTGTACCGTCATTGAAATTGACCTTGATGGTCGCCTGCGGATCCGTCAGGCCGTATTCAGAGAGGTCAGCAACCTCGCCGATGTTGCGGGTGGCGTTCAGGCTGAACCCGCATTCGAGGACGCGCTCTGTGGTATAGGTGTTCAGCGGGGCGCTGTCACCGTATTCCGCAATGCGGTACAGGGTGTTCGTCGTGGTTTCGGTGGTCGTGCCGCCGGATTCGTCGCTGACTTCCACTTCCGATACGTGCTCATAGGGCACGATCGTATAGGTTCCATACTGATTCGTCACCTCCATCGAGGTGATGTCCTCTTCCTCGCGGGAAACCAGCGAAATGGAGCTGCTGGAGGAGGATTCCGCCGCAGAGGACGTTTCCTCCCCGTCGCCGCTGCCGGTGAGGAGCAGCGCCGCAAGGACGCCGCCCAGCACTACCACACCCGCGCCGACGACAAGCAGGTTTTTCGCTGCGTGCTTCATTACAGGTGCCTCCTCTTAACATAGACTACGATAGCCGCGATCATCAGCACGATGAACGGCAGGAAGGTGAATACGCCAAGGCCAAGCCACACAACGCTGTACCCGGTGAGCGTGATGTCCTGCGCATTCATCTGCACCGGCTGCACATAGACGCCCATGTTGCTGTCGGTGGTGCCGGTGGCATAGCGCATCATATCCAGGGTATACTGCTGGTTGCCGTAGGCCGAGGAGTTCAGGAACGTGGAGGTGAACATCGGCATACTGCCGGATACAATCACGTTCGCGCGGTACAGGTTGGAGGAGCCGTTGACGTTGTTGAAGTATTTCTGGCCCATCACAATCGTATTGTAGGAACCGGTTTCCTCGCTTGCCTCGCCCGTCATCGGATCCATCAGGTAGCATTCGCTGCCTGTCTGCGCAAGCACATAGGTGCTCACGTCGGCGCGGCCGTCGAACAGCGTCGTGATCGGCACGGTCTGCGGCATGACGATGTATCCGTAATCGGTGCTTTCGTCGTTAAAGACAACTTCCTCGGTGTTCAGATCGGAGACGATCCAGGTGGGATCCATAATGTAACGGCTGCTGTCGCTCTCGGCGATCATATCGCGCGAGACCTCCATGCCCCATTCCGCCAGGAACGTGGAGAGGTTCGGCAGCTCCTCCTGCGCCGGATAGAAGGTGATGAACAGGGTGCGGTTCATTTCCTTCGTCTCGTCGTTGAGGAAGGCGTCCAGCTTGGCGATCTCCTCGACCGTGTAGTCGGTGGAGGGGGACGCGATGACGATTACCTGGGTGTCCTCGGGGATCTCGTCGGTGAGCATATTAAAGGTAACGGGTTCAAAGTTATTGGTGCTCAGCAGCTGCTCGAGGGAGCTGGTCTCCATCATTTCGCCGTGGCCTGTCGCAAAGGCGATAACAGGCAGCTCCTCGCTGTTGGCCTGGTTGACTGCCGACGCAAGCGCGCCGTCAACCTGCGAATAGTAGGCGGATTCGCCCGTCTGATAGTTCGAGGAGACGCTGAACAGATCGCTGATGCTCAGCACGCGGTGACGGAGATCCGTCTCGACAATGACGGAGCCTGTGGCAAGCTGATCATCGGGATACTGCGAAGCGAACGCAGGGTTCGCGTCGATGTCGACATACTGCACAGTGATGTTGGAGTTGCGCTCCGCCATTCTCTCCGCAATATTCGCCACCTGGCTGTAGCTCATGCCGGCATAGGAGAGCTGTTCGATGCTGTCCTCCGGGGCGAGGATGGTGATCGTGGTCGGGCGGGAGACGGAATCGACTACCTCGATGGAGTCCTCCGAGAGGGTGTTCACGGACTGCGCCGTCAGGTCGATATTCAGCGACGGGAACCGCTCGCCCAGAATGGACACAACGACGTTTATCAGGATGACAATCACGATAAAGCCCGCGGTGAACGCCGTAGCCATACCGCCGTGCTTGAACTTTGAGCTGGCAAAGATGTTTTTTCTGGAAGCCTTGGGCGCGTTTGCCTGCGCCTTTTTCTTCATCTCCTCCTCGGCGGCCTCCTGCTTTGCGGCGGCTTCCACCTCGGGGGAAATTTTGGGGCCGTCCTGCGGCGCTTCCGCCTCGGTCTCCTGCTCCGGAGCCTCGCCGGAGCCCTCCGGCTGATCGGCGGCTTCCGCCTGATCGCCCGATGTATTCGTATTTTCCGCGGCGGCGGTATCCTTCGCCTGGGCTTCCTCTGTCCGGGCAGCCGTATCCTCTGCCGCGGCCTCCTCAGGGGACTGCCCGCCTACGGGTTTCTTCTCGTTATCCATTTGCTTCATAGCCTCCTTTTAGCTCCATCTTCTGCTTTCGATTTTGCGCGCGGTGAGGAATACGAAAATTGCCACCACGCTGAGGAAATACACGACGCTGGAGATGTTGAAGATGCCGGTTGTGAAGCTCTGGTAGCGCGTGTTGAAGGAAATCCAGTTGACAATCTGGGTGACGACGCTGTTGTTGACGATGCTGCCTGCGGAGCCGATGACGATCATCAGGATGGATACGCCAAAGGTGCTGATGGCGGCGATCACCTGGCTCTCGGTGAGGCTGGAGATGAACACGCCGATGGAGATCATCGCCGCGCCGTAGAGCAGCGTGCCCACAACGTTGCCGATGACCGGACCCCACGACAGCTCGGAAAACAGCGAGATGATAAACGAGGGGATGAGCGTGAGCACCATGGCGATCGCATATACGCAGAACGCCGCCAGGAATTTGCCGAACACAATCGAGGTCACGCCGACGGGCGCCGTGATCAGGGCCTGATCGGTCTTATTCTTCTTATCCTCGCTCAGGCTCTTCATGGTGATGATCGGGATGACCATCATGCACATGGTGAACATGCTGCCGTATACGGAGGACGCGATGAGATCCGAGATCCGGTACAGCAGGATCTGGTAGAAGAAAAAGCCGAACAGGAACAGCAGAACCGCCAGCACAACGTAGCCGATCGGCGAACTGAAATAGGATTTGAATTCCCGCTTAAAAATCGCAAACATCTTACTTCCTGCCTTTCTTTGGGAAACTGCCCTGCGCGCCGCTTGTTAGACGCAGGAACACGTCCTCAAGCGTCAGATCCGTGTTGCGCATCGCCAGCAGCGGCCAACCGTTGCGCGTCATCAGGGCGAACAGGTCGCGGCGGATATCCGTGTTTGGCTCGCCCTCCACGGCAAATTCATACACAGAAGGCTCCTTCTCGCCGAAGCTGTGCACATCCACCACGTGATCCATCGCCTTGATCGCGTGCAGCACCTCGTTTTCCGGGCCGTCGACGCGGATGATAAGGCTGTGGTCGTTGGAAAGATCGTGGGACAGGCCGTCCGGCGTGCCGTCCGCGACAAGGGTGCCGTTATTGATGATCAGGATGCGCTCGCACACCGCCTGCACCTCCGGCAGGATATGGGAGCTGAGGATGATGGTGTGGTTGCGCCCGAGGGTCTTGATCAGGTTGCGGATCTCGATGATCTGCTTCGGGTCGAGGCCGACGGTCGGCTCGTCGAGGATGAGCACCGGCGGGTTGCCCAGCAGCGCCTGCGCGATGCCGACACGCTGCTTGTATCCTTTGGAGAGGTTGGCGATCAGTCGGTTGTACACATTCTCGATCTTCACCAGGCGGCAGATCTCCTTGATGTGCTTCTCCTTGGGCAGCTTGACCTTCTTCAGGCCGTACATAAAGTCGAGATATTCCCTGACCGTCATATCCGCGTAAAGCGGCGGGAACTCCGGCAGGTATCCGATGAGCTTCTTGGCCTCGTTGGCCTCATCGAGGATATCGAAGCCGCCCACGGTGACCGTGCCGCTGCTCGCGGACAGATAGCCCGTGATAATATTCATCGTTGTGGATTTTCCCGCGCCGTTCGGCCCGAGGAAACCAACGATAGTGCCTTTCTCGATCGAAAAGCTGACATCGTTGAGCGCCGTGTTCGTTCCATAGCGCTTCGTGAGGTGGTTGACCTCTATCATCTCTGTCCCTCCTAAAATTGAACATGGCCCGCCCCGCCAGACCGGCGCGGGTCCCGGGAGCCCTCCCGGAGGGGATGCTTTTTCCGGCGCAGGCAAATATGCCCAAAATGGAGAAAAAAGCACGCCATACTATTGTAGCGTTTTTATCATAACAATTCAAGCCCTGAAAGATGTAAACAATTTTTAAATATTTGGAAAGGAATTTATAAATTATGGGGGCAATATTGACAAACACCACAATATTTTTTAAGAAAAATCTGTGATTATGCCGAAAATCAGGTGAAATTTCCCATTTGTCCACTGACGCAGCGGCGGCAGGCGGAGAGGTGGGATCCTCGTTCCGCCTGCCGTATCCGGAGCGTTATTTTGTATAATTATCGAAATAGCCCTGAATGTAGATAAACGGGGTCCCCTTATCGCCGGAGCCGGAGGTAAGGTCGCACAAGGAGCCGATGAGATCCGTCAGGCGGCGCGGCGTCGTGCCCTGGGAAACCATCTGCCCGACGAGATTGTCGTCCTTCTGGCGGATGTAGTCAGAGATCGCGCGCTTGAGCTCGTCGCCGGAGAGATCGGCGAAATCGTTGTCCGCCAAATATTTGAGCTTGACCTCATTGGGCTGGCCCTCAAGCCCCGATGTATAGGCAGGGGAGACAACCGGATCGGCCAGCTCCCAGATCTTGCCCACAGGATCCTTGAACGCGCCGTCGCCGTACACCATCACCTCGACGTGCTTGCCGGTGCGCTCCTCCATCATTTTCTGAACGTCCTGAACGAAGGCGTCGCAGTCGCGCGGGAACAGCTTCACCGTCTCCTCGGTGGCCTTGTTGGATCCCAGCAGTCCGTACTGCGCGTTGAAGCCGCTGCCGTTGACAGGCGCGCACAGGATATCGTCGAGCGTGAGCACGATCTCGCCGCCGGCCTTTTTGCAGAGCTTCTGGGTGCGGAAGCGGGTGTGGGTATCGCAGGTGAGGACGTTTTTGGTATAGGGGAGGATAGCCTCCGGACGGTTGGCAAACAGGATGACGGCCTCACAGCCGGCCTCCTCGATGATCCCCTTGTAATAGTCGATGTAATCGACGCCGGTGAAGCGGTGCTTGCGGTAGCCGAACAGCTCGCGGTACTTCTGCTCGGTGAGGACATCGGTCCACGGGTTGACGCCGGCCTCATCGAGATCCTCCTCGTCCACCAGATGGTTGCCCACCTCGTCGGACGGATAGCCGAACATCAGATAGATCTTTTTTGCACCGAGGGCGGCGCCCTTTGCGATTCCGCGCAGGCAGATAGCGAAGCGGTTGCGGCTGAGGATCGGGAACATCACCGCAAAAGGACTGTCCTGGAATTTGGCATGGACGTCCTGAGCGATATCGTCAATAGATGCGTAATTGCCCTGAGCGCGCGCCACAACGGCCTCCGTCACGGCAACAATATCATGGTCGCGGATGGAAAAGCCGTCCTCGCTGGCGGCAGCTGCCAGGATGCTGTCCACAACGATTTTGCGCAGATCGTCGCCCTGCCGGATAATCGGGCCGCGGATGCCGCGGGAAACCGTGCCAACTAATCTTTCCATAAAAGAAATCCTCCAGTCTGGACGCCGGGAAAATCCCACCGTCAAATTCAGCGTTCTTAGGGCAACTCCATACAATTCCCGCAAAAAGCGTCTGCACCGGAAGTTTCCGGCAAAATCCGTTCTGCGGAACTGTGTGCGGTATTGCCCTGGCACAATTATTCAGTATATCACAAATGATGCGGCAAATCCACGTTTTTCCGCGAAAAAACGGAATTTTTGCGGGATTTCGGAAGGAAAACCCCGGGGTTTCCGGCAAAAAAACCGTCCGCAGCACGGCACAACGCAAAAAAGGATAGAAATAGCGGGGGAGAGGCGCAGTTTTTTGGCTGTTTGGAGGATTGACAAACAGCCGCCCTGATATTAAAATACACATATGTCTTGACACCTCGCAAAGCAATAAAAAACGGAAATAGAAAAAAGGAGCGGGTCAGAATGACAAATGTGAATAAGAATGTGCAGAATATGGTGATTTCGGCGCTTTTATGTGCGGTTGGGATTGTGATCCCGATGTTCGCGCCGAAGATAGTGATAGGACCGATGTCGTTCACGCTGGCGAGCCATGTTGCGATCTTCATTGCGATGTTCATTTCACCTGTCACGACAGTAGCGGTGTGCGTAGTCACGAGCATCGGATTTGTATTTGCAGGACTGCCGTTCGTGGTAGCGGCCCGTGCGATGACACATATTATCTTTGCGTTTTTCGGATCGATCGTACTGAAGAAGCATCCCACGCTGCTGTACAAGCCCGTCCCGACAGGACTTTTCGGGTTCCTGTGCAGTGTTGTCCACGCGGCAGGTGAGGTTGTCGTGGTATCGGTGCTGTATTTTGGCGACAGCCTGAGCGCCGACATGTACGCCAGCGGCTATCTGATGTCTGTACTGCTTCTGGTAGGCGTCGGCACGATCGTACACAGCATGGTGGATTTCTTCATTTCCGTCTTTGTATGGAAGCCGGTCAGCCGCATTGTCACGATCCCCGTCAGTTTTCGGCCGGAGCGGCGCTCTCTCTCCGCCTAATCTTCTTTCGCCCTGCCCGGGCACGCACAAAGCTTGAAGCTTTCGGTTTCACCGAGCCAAGATTTTGTGCCCAGCCCGGGCGGGGCGGGAATATTTGAAGCCGAAGGCTTCACCGGAATATACTCTATCGAACCTTGCAGATCCCGGCACGTCAGATTTTTTCACCCTGCCCGGGCGAGGGCAGATCATTTTGAAGCATAGTGCTTCACTCTATTGGGGGTAGCCCTCACGGGGGCCGTCCCCTTTTGTCACTTCGTGACATTTCCCCCGCCCCGCGGGGGAATCTTCCCCAAATCCCCGGCACGGATATTTTTTGGACCTTGCAGGTCCCGGCGTTGGGGGCGGCTCAGGCCGCGGGCGCAGAATATGAAACTTGCCGTTTCGGGCTTTTGATCTATCGGACCTTGCAGGTCCCGGCGAAAGGGGCCGCTCAGGCCGCGCCCCTAACACCCCCTGGCCCTTCCTTTTCTTGTTAGAAGAAAAGGAAGCAAAAGACTATTTAGGGGGACACCCCCTAAAGACCCCCAGGGGGAGCGCTCTGGCCGCGTCCCCCTAGCCCCCACGGCCGGAAACCTCTAAGGTATGATATAACTTATCAAGAGAGCAGAAGTGCGCTCTCCATGCCGAAAAAATTCTGCTCTTTATAAAGCTTTATAGTTATCGTACAACTGTCCGGCAAGCTGTTTCGCCTACTTCAAGCGCGATCGGTTCAAAATCCTCGGTATGTAACCTCTCCCTGTTTCGCGCTAACTGGGCAGGGAGATAGCCACGCTATGGCCTGACGGCCAAATGCTTACCATAGTGGATCCCTGAAAGGGCCGCGCTCTGCGCGGCCCTTTTGTGCGCGCCTACGGCGCGCACTCTTTCGGAAATGCGAAGGCATTTCCGAACCGGAGGATCCTCAC
>DVHF01000071.1 GCA_018712265.1 Candidatus Gallacutalibacter pullicola | reverse complement strand
GCGTGCAGGATTTCCGGGCAGCCCTCCCGATAGTTCGGCGCGTTTTTGATGCTCTCCTCGATCTTGGGAGCCGTCGCGCCCATCAGGATCGCCGTCTTGACCTTTTCTACGATTGCCGGGCCGAGCGTATCGAACGGGATCTTTTTATCATACCCGCCGGCGATCAGAATAATCTTCTGCGGGTAGAGCGACAGCGTGCCGCGGATGGTGCGGCTGGGGCTTGTGCCGATGGAATCGTTGTAATACTTCACGCCGTCCAATTCCCGGACAAACTCGGCGCGGTGCGGCACGCCGGGGAATTCCCGCGCGACCCTGCGCATCGTCTCCGCCGGGACGTCCCCGTACAGCGCCGAGATGGCCGCCAGATAGTTCTCCACATTGTGCAGGCCGGGGATCCTGATTTCCGAGACGTTCATCAGCGGCTGCGGATTTTCCCCTATCAGGATCGCGCCGTCCTCCCGCACCCATGCGCCGGAGGCTTTCCCCCTGCGGCTGAACATCCGCAGCTCCCCGCGCACGTCGGACGCAAAGCCCGCGGTGATGTCGTTGTCGAGATTCAGCACCGCGCGTCCGAAGGCGTTCTGGTGCAGGAGAATATTTTTCTTCGCGTTTACATATTCGTCCATGTCCTTGTGGATGTCGAGATGGTTCGGCGCGAGGTTCGTCACGACGGCCACGTCCGGACTGCGGCGCATGGAAATGAGCTGGAAGCTGGAAAGCTCCACGACAGCGGCGTCATCCGGGCCGATGGACTCGATCTCCGGCAGCAGCGGCTTGCCGATGTTCCCGCCCAGATGGACCGTTTTCCCGGCCGCGCGGAGCATTTCGGCGATGATGGTCGTCGTGGTGGTTTTGCCGTCGCTCCCGGTGACGGCGTAGATCCTGCACGGGCACAGGTCGAAAAACACCTCCATCTCCGAGGTGACGGCGATCCCGCGCTCCCTTGCCCTGTCGAGCTCCGGCAGATGGAACTTCATCCCCGGGGTGCGGAAGATCATATCCACGTCGAGATCGTCAAGATAATTTTCCCCGAGCTTGAGGGCGATCCCCATGCTCTCGAGCTGATCGGCCGTTTCGCCGAGCTGATCGCGCGTGCGCTTGTCGCAGGCCGTGACGATCGCGCCCTTTTCGGCAAAAATTTTCATCAGCGGGAGGTTGCTTCTCCCTATCCCGCAGAAAGCGGCGCGCTGGCCGCGGATCTTTTCAAAGAAGGTTTTGCTGTCCATAAAAAATTCCTCCTGTCGGACGCGCCGGGCGTCTTTGCTTTTTTTATTATAGAGAGATCCCCGCCAAAAAGCAAGGCGGATCCGGGCGCACGCAAAAAGAAAGGCGGCGCGCCCTCTGTGTCCGGGACGCGCCGCCCGCATGGCGGATGATTCAAAGCTACAGGCGTTTTTCGATTTCGGAGATGATGATTTTCAGGGCCTTGATGCGGCCGTAACGCTTATCCTGCGACTCGATGATGTGCCACGGCGCGAAATCCGTGGAGGTGTACCGCAGCATATCGTTGACGGCCTCCTCGTACTGCGGCCACTTCTCCCGGTTGCGCCAGTCCTCGTCGGTGATCTTCCAGCGTTTTTCCGGGGTGTTCTGCCTGTCGTTGAACCGGGCGAGCTGCTCGTCCTTGTCGATGTGCAGCCAGAACTTGATCACCACCGCGCCCCAGTCGTACAATTCCTGCTCGAACTCGTTGATCTCGCGGTACGCCCTGTGCCAGTCGTCCTCCGTGCAGAAGCCCTCGATGCGCTCCACCATCACGCGGCCGTACCAGGTGCGGTCAAAGATGGCGATGTGCCCCGTCTTGGGCAGGTTCCTCCAGAAGCGCCACAGATACTGGTGCGCAAGCTCCTCCTTGGTGGGCGCGGATACCGGGTTCACCTCATACCCGCGGGGATCCAGCGCGGCGGCCACGCGCTTGATGTTCCCGCCCTTTCCGGCGGCGTCCCAGCCCTCGTACCCGATGACGACGGGCACCTTTTTCCGGTAGATGCGGTTGTGCAGATCCGAAAGCTGCTGCTGGAGATGATCGAGCTGCTTGCGGTATTTTTCCTTATCGAGCGTTTTGTCGAGCGGGATTTCGGAGAGCTGCGGCATCGAAACCAGATTGAACGTCTTTGGCATGATGATTTCCGGGGACGGCGCGGGGCGTTCCTTTTCCCTGCGGGCGAGCGCGTCCCGGATGGCGTTTCGCACGATGTGGAACAGATCGAGCCGCGCGGCGTATTTATCGTGGCACGCCAGAATATGCCACGGCGCGTTGGGCGTGTCGGTATAGCCGATCATCTCGTCGAACGCCTGGAAATACTTGTCATACTCGCGGTTGCGGCGGCGGTCGCGCTCCGTGACGCGCCATTCGGTGTCCTTGTCCTCGTCAAGCTTGTCAAAACGCGCTTTCTGCTCCTTCTGGCTGATGTGCAGGAAGAATTTCAGCACGAGATATCCGTCGTCGGTGAGCTGGCGCTCCATGATCTTGATGCTGTTGATGCGCCGGAGCACCTCCTCGCGGCTGAGATTTTCCTCGATGCGGCTGATGGATACGTCCTGATACCAGCTGCGGTCGAGCACGGAGATCTGCCCGCGCGCCGGGATCTCCTGCCAGTAGCGCCACAGAAGCGGGCGGCGCTTTTCAAATTCCTCCGGCGTGTCGTTGGAATACACCTTGAACCCGCGCGGATCGAAATTCTGGATCAGCCTGGAAATCAGGCTCCCTTTTCCCGCGGCGCCCCAGCCGTCGAACAGGATGATCACGGGAAGCCCGGCTTCCTTGAGCTTCTGCTGGAGCACAGAAAGCTCCTCCTGCAAATGTGTAATTTCCTTTTTATACGTTTCCTTATTGATTTTCTTTTCCAGATTTACCTTTTCCAGCATGATATCCGTCCTTTCTCCGTTTCAGTTTCCGGGAGATTTCTTTTTGTTATTATACAACAAAATACTGTAAAACAAAACCATAAATTCATAGAAAACCAAAAAACAGAGAAAACTTCTTGCGGGAGACGTGCCGGTGCGGTACGATCTATAGAAAAACAGAGGGGGATCCGGAAAGAAATGGAACACACAGAGCTTTTACAGAAAATCCCGGAACCGCTGCTGCGCTGGTACGACGCGGGCGCGCGGGTGCTGCCCTGGCGCGAAAACCCGGAGCCGTACCGCGTGTGGGTATCGGAGATCATGCTCCAGCAGACGCGCGTGGAGGCTGTGAAGCCGTACTACGAGCGGTTCCTGACGGCCCTGCCCACGGTGCGGGATCTGGCGGAAGCGCCGGAGGAACAGCTGCTCAAGCTGTGGGAGGGCCTCGGCTACTACAACCGCGTGCGCAACCTGCAAAAGGGCGCGCGGGCCGTGATGGAACGATTCGGCGGACAGATCCCCGCGTCGTTTGAGGATCTGCGGTCCCTGCCCGGGATCGGCGATTACACAGCCGGCGCGATCGCGTCGATAGCGTTCGGGATCCGCCGTCCCGCTGTGGACGGGAACGTGCTGCGGGTGGTGTCGCGCCTGCTGTGCAGCCGTGACGATATCCTCGATCCCAAGGTCAAGCGCGATACCGAAGCGGCAGTCACCAGGATCCTCCCCGAGCGGGTCGGGGATTTCAACCAGTCGCTGATGGAGCTGGGCGCGATGGTCTGCCTGCCGAACGGCGCGCCCAAATGCCTGACCTGTCCGCTGCGGGAGATCTGCCTGGGCTATGCTTCCGGGGAAGCAGCGTCGCTGCCGGTAAAAGCGCCGAAAAAGGCGCGCAGCCAGACGGCGCGCACCTTGATTCTGTTATTCTGCGGGGAGAAAGCGGCGCTGCAGAAGCGTCCGGGAAAGGGGCTGCTCGCGGGGATGTGGGAGCCTCCCGCCGCGGAGGGGACGCTCTCACAGCAGGAAACGCGGGCGTATCTGGAGGGCCTCGGCGTGCGCGTGCTGCGCATGGATCCCCTGCCGCCGTCGCGCCATATCTTCACGCACACCGAATGGCGGATGTCCGCGTGGCGGGCCGAAACCGACGCCGAAGCCGGACCGTTCACCTGGGCGGAGCCTGCGCAGCTGCGCGGGGAATACGCGCTGCCGTCGGCGTTCAAGGCGTACCTGCCGTATCTTCTCCGGGAATAAACTGGGCGAGCCGTTCCACGGCGTCCATCGTTTGTAGGATGCGCGCGGCGTTCCCGATATATTCCTGCGGATCGAAATGCTTCCAGACGTTCTGCCTCGTATCGAACGAGTCCCCGCTGGCAAATACGAACAGCGATCCGCCGCAGTAGCAGATGGTCTTATCCGGCCCCGCCGTCTGCACGAACTCCCAGATGGCCGCACCGCCGCCGCGGCGCAGCAGGTCGCTGTGAAAATCCGGGCGGTTGGAAAACAGCTTTTGATCCGTGCCGGAAAGAGGGATCTCCGTCAAAGCGCCGTATGGATCTGCGTCCTGATTTTGCAGGAGAGAAAACGCGATGCCGGATCGGGGAAAATCTCTGGCGGGATCGACGGGACGGCCCAGCCGTTCTTCCAGCTTTTTTTCAATTCTGGTGGGCTTCATAGGCTTTTTTCTGCCCGTATCGCGCTTTCCGATCTGCGCGTATCCCGCCCCGTTCCACGGACTTTTGGAGGGCAGGCGCGTCTCGTAGACAAGCCAGTTGTTGGTGATCGTGTCGTCCCCGTCGTCGATCGATTCCGTAATCCCGTGGACAAAAACGATCCCGGACGGCGCGGTGCGGGAAAGGCTGCCGTCATAGCCGCTCAGCCGCCCGGAAAAGACATGCCGGAGCATGGCGCTGAGTTTTTCCTGCACCGCGGCTCTGTCTCCCAGCAGGGAGAAGGTGCAACCGGGGTACAGCTCGCGCATCAGGCGCGGGAAAATCTCCTGCCTGTAATATTTCTGCCGGCGGAAGCTCAGCAGGATGATGACGATGACGATCGAAGAGACGGTCAGCGGGACGAACAAGGCGGTGGACTCCTTGGCTCCCCATATCGCGCCGATAATAATGACCGGGATCAATATGACGAACGGCAGCAGGATGGAAGCCCGTGTTTTTCTCCGGCGCTGGGAAAAATATCTTTCGGCAAGGCGGATGGTTTCTTCCGAGAGGGAGGGCGTTTGTCTGTAAGCAGTCATTCCGGCACGCTCCTTTGGCAGGGAAAACAGTCAGCAGTTCCAGTTGATTTTTACGGGATCCGGCTCATCCGGGATCATCACGGCTTTCAGGGAATCCTCCAGCTTTTGCAGTTCGGCGGCGCCAAGCTGATCGTACTCCGCGGCGGAAGCGTCCTCACCGGCAATCGAATACGCCGCCGCGGCCGCTCCGTAAAACGTGAACCCCAGCGCATTCGACGGCGTGGACAGCACGGCGCAGGCCGTTGTGACGGCGCGTGCCGCCGCCTGCACCGCCGCGCCGGACGATTCAGCGTCCTTGGCGACGGTGCGGGCCTCCCGCAGTCTGGCGCGCAGGTCCGCCATCGGTAGATCCCCGCGCAGGCAGTCCCGCACGGAACCGATCAGCTCCCGCAGCCGCGCATCCCCCGGGCACGCCAGCTCATAAATGGGGAGGTATCTGTCCGCGGCGCAGTCCGCCGCCCATGCGGCAAGGGTCCTTTTGCTCTGCGTTTCAATCATCCGCATTAAGGATATAATCTGCGGGTCGTCAGCCCGACCCAGCATTTTCCGAAGCTTTGCCATACTATCCGGCCTCCTGTTTGTATATTCCGTTTCGTTTGGCATCCCGACAATTTCCAAGTGAATTTTCCGGCACGTTTGGTTCCCGAATACGCTTCGGGAGAATCCCGCACCATTCTGCACAGCGGATTGCGCCGGAAAACCTTCCGGCAGATGAGCCGAAACACGCGGACGATCCTCGCGGATTGACGAGCGGTTTCAGGCGATGCCGCGGAAAATTCGGCACAGGACGCCATGCGGGATTTTTTGTGTGAATTGTGCGGTGTGGTCCTGATTTCATTATACCGGCAATCCCCGTCTCCCGCAACCGAAAAAGCGCCCGCACAGCTGTAAAATTACCGTGCGGGCGCTTTACCTGTTTTTTACTTTTGTGCCAGCGTCGCCCAAAAGGTAGGAACGCCGTGCTCGTGCAGGAAGCCGGATCCGTTCGTGTCCTCATACAGATCCAGCAGGCGGAATCCCGCGCGGATCTGGCCGCGGATCTGCTCCTCCAGTGTATGCGAAAACTGCACGCCGGAATCGCTCTGCCGGAGCTCCTCCATCAGCTTCGGATCGCGCAGCGGGTTGAACGGGAGGGAATACCGGATTTCCTGCTCGTCCTCGCCGCCGAACAGAAAATTGAAGCCGTTGTCCAGCCCGGCCATCAGCAGGCCGCCCGGCCTGAGAATTCGGAAGCATTCGTCCCAGACGTGCTGCACATCCTCGATATAGCAGTTGGAAACGGGGTGGAATATGAGATCGAACGACGCGTCCGGAAACGGGAGCGGCTTCGTCATATCGGCGCGGACAATTTCGATCGCGTATCCCTCGCGCGCCGCCACCATGCGTTCGCTTTCCAGCTGCCGCTCAGAATAGTCCAGCACCGTACATTCAGCGCCCTGTGCCGCGAAGATGGGCATCTGCTGTCCGCCGCCGGAGGCCAGCCCCAGCACCTTTGCCCCGCGCAGCGGCGGAAACCATTCCCGCGGGACCGGTTTTACCGGTGTCAGCAGCATCTGCCAGTCCCCGCTCACGGCGGCGCGGAACTGCTCCTGTGAAATCGGGACGCCCCATTCCCATCCGTTTTCGACCCATCTGTCTATCGTTTCTGCGTTGATATCCGTATAACCCATGAAAACCTCCCCCTTTTGGAATTACCGATTTTCTGTTTTCGTCTCTGAAAGCGAAACATATCCCGCGCGCAGATACAGTGACATCCGCGAGCCTGAACGCGGGAATAAAAAGCGCGCATCCCACAAAAGCACGACACACGATTTGTGTGGAATTAGCAGTCAAGAGCACTAAAAGTCATGTGACAGCCCTAAACGCGGGCAGTAAGGCAAAAGAAAAGCCAAGCCTAAGACGCGATCTACGTCAAGGCGTATGCCAGCCGAAAGCCGTCCGCGAGCCCAAACGCGGGGGATAAAAATCGCGCATCCCACAAAAGTAGGATGCGCGGTTTACGTGCAGACTTAGTCTGCTGGAGCGGATGATGGGAATCGAACCCACAACCTCAGCTTGGGAAGCTGATGTTTTACCACTAAACTACACCCGCAGATGAAATTCTGTCCGGAATTCCGGCCCTTTCCCTTAAAAGGACGATGTATAGTTTATCATAAAACACCGAATTTTTCAAGTCCTAAATTGAAGTTTTTTCTCAATATTATGAATCCCGCCGGCCAGAAAGTCCCCAAAATCCGTTCTGGAGTGGAGCGTGCAAAACAGGAAACGGGATCGGATCCCAGGTGTCCCGGAACCCGATCCCGTCCGAAAAGCGGAGATTCCCGCAATTACATTGCCTTGGTGCTGATTTCTTCCTGTGCCTTGGCGATGAACTCGGCGGCCGTCATGGAGCCGGTGTCGCCGTCCTTGCGGCTTCTCACCGAAACAGTGCCGCTCTCGGATTCCTTATCGCCCACAATGAGCATATACGGCACTTTTTCCAGCTGCGCCTCGCGGATCTTGTATCCGATCTTCTCGCCGCGCTCGTCGCATTCCACGCGCAGCCCCGCATCGGCAAGCTGCTTTTCGATCTGCTTGGCGTACTCGAGATGACGCTCGGAAATCGGCAGGATCTTCACCTGCACCGGCGAGAGCCACATCGGGAACGCGCCCGCGAAATGCTCTGTCAGGATGCCGATGAACCGCTCGATGCTGCCGAATACCACGCGGTGGATCATGATCGGGCGGTGCTTCGCGCCGTCCTCGCCGGTATATTCGAGCTCAAACCGCTCCGGAAGCTGGAAGTCGAGCTGGATGGTGCCGCACTGCCATGTGCGTCCCAGGCAGTCGGTGAGGTGGAAGTCGAGCTTCGGACCGTAGAACGCGCCGTCGCCCTCATTGACCTCGTAGTCGTAGCCGAGCTCCGAGACGGCATCGCGCAGGGCGTTTGTCGCAGTCTCCCAATCCTCGAGCGCGCCCATGTGATCCTCCGGCATGGTGGACAGCTCGATGTGGTACTTGAACCCAAAGGTGCTGTAGACCTTATCGATCAGCCGCACAACGCCCTTGATTTCGTCCTTGATTTGGGAGGGAGTCATGAAGATGTGCGCATCGTCCTGGGTGAAGCAGCGCACGCGCATCAGTCCGTGGAGCGCGCCGGACAGCTCGTGACGGTGTACAACGCCGAGCTCGCCCATGCGCAGCGGCAGATCGCGGTAGGAATGCAGTTTCGTCTTGTAGACGAGGATACCGCCCGGGCAGTTCATCGGCTTGATGGCGAAATCCTCATCGTCAATGACGGTGGTATACATATTCTGCTTATAATGATCCCAGTGGCCGCTGCGCTCCCAGAGCGAACGGTTGAGGATCATCGGCGTGGAGATCTCCTGATATCCGGCCTCGCGGTGGATCTGGCGCCAGTAATCGATGAGCAGGTTCTTGAGCACCATGCCCTTCGGCAGGAAGAACGGGAAGCCCGGACCTTCCTCCAGGATGGTAAACAGCTCCAGATCGCGGCCAAGCTTGCGGTGATCGCGCTTTTTGGCTTCCTCGATCATGGTCAGGTACTCGTCGAGATCGGAGGCCTTCGGGAACGAAATGCCGTAGACGCGCTGAAGCATCTTATTGTTGGCGTCGGCGCGCCAGTAAGCGCCGGTGCAGTTGGTCAGCTTGATGGCCTTGACGCGGCCGGTGCTCATCAGGTGCGGCCCGGCGCACAGATCGGTGTAGTCGCCCTGCTGATAGAAGCTGATGCGCTCGCCCTTGCCGGAATGTTCGTCGATCAGCTCCAGCTTGTAATCCTGATGCTTTTCGGCCATCAGCTTTTTGGCCTCGTCCGGATCGAGCTCGAACCGCTCGAGCGGCAGGTCCTCCTTGATGATCTTTTTCATTTCGGCTTCGATGCGCGGCAGATCGTCCGGACCGAGCGTCTGGGGGAGATCCACATCATAATAGAAGCCGTTGTCGATGGCAGGACCGATGGCGAATTTCGCTTCGGGATACAGGTGCTGGATGGCCTGCGCCATGATGTGGGCAGTGGTGTGCCAGTAGGCGTGCTTGCCGCCGGCGTCGTCGAAGGTGAGGATTTCGAGCGAACAGTCCTCCGTAATGGGGGTGCGCAGATCGACGTCCTCCTTGCCGTTGATGCGGCCGGCGCACGCGGCCTTATACAGCCCCGCGCCGATGGATTTTGCGATTTCCGCTACGGTAACGCCGGATTCAAATTCGCGGACATCGCCCTTTAATGTTACCTTTACCATAAAAATTCCACTCCTTTTCTGCGCCGGGGATCAAAAAACGCCCCGGCAGCGGCTTGGCTGCTGGGGCGGGCAAAATTCCCGCGGTTCCACCCGGCTTCGGCACAGAGCGCTCGTCGCCCATGCCCTCATTCCCGCCATAACGGTGCGGTATCCGGCTCGCCTTAAAGGGGGAATCCCCACCCGATCGGCGGCAGCTCCGAGGCGGTACCGTCCTGCTTCTGGCTGCGCGCGTTTCCAGCCGGCGGCGCGCGCTCTCTGAAACCATCCCGCAGAGGGCTTCCTCATCCTTGCTTTTCGTGTATGATTATAGTATCACCGCAAAACAGGCTTGTCAAGCGGCAAATCCTACAATTTTACGGAACATACAGCCCGTGTGGGGGCTTCTATTCGCCGAACAGATCGCCATGCGTCCCGGTACGGGACAGGGTCAGCACCAGGATACCGTCCTCGATCCGGTAAATGAGCAGCCAGTCCGGGAGGATATGACATTCCCGGTGGCCGGACCACCTGCCCGAAAGCGCGTGATCCCTGTTCTTTTCGGGCAGAGATTCTCCCGACGCCAAAAGCTCTACAACAGATTCCAGCAGTTCGATTTTCAGGCCGCGCTTGATAGCTCGCTTGTAATCCTTCTTGAACTGCGCGGTCGGCTTTACGATATACTTTGTCTTTCTCATTTTTTCAGCTCGGCGAACATCTCATCCAGATCCGTATACCCCTTTACGTTGGGATCCTTGGCGATCCGTTCGGCTTCCAGCATGGCGGCGATGGTTTTTTGGCTGGGCTTTTCCAGTCTGACATCGAACGGGAACCCGCCTGCCCGGAGCGACTGCCGCAGGAACACATTGATTGCTGTGGTAAGATTCATGCCCAGTTCCCCGTAAAGCGCTTCGCATTGCTTTTTCAGTTCGGTATCCATACGCACGCTGAACGTTGTAGTATCGGCCATAATATCAGCTCCTTTCATACTATGCACTTATATTATATGTCTTTTGCAGTGCAAAATCAAGCTGAATAAACACAAATCTCATAAAATTTTCAAAAAACACATCCTTGGCGCACCTGCGGTGAACAGATCGCGCACGCTCCCTCCGGTCGCAAGGCTAAGCCTTGACGCACCTGCGGTGAGCAAACCGCGGATCGCTCCCTCCGGTCGCTGAAACGCCGTTGCCATGGGTGCTGTGTCGCGGTGGGAGGCTGGTCAGGGATCATGCTATAATGTCCACAGAGCACCACAAACGCGGGCATATTCGCCCAATCGCACACCCAGCCGAGCGGAGGTACGACGCCTGCGCGATCTGCCCACCGCAGGTGTGGTATAATGTCCACAGAGCACCACAAGCGCGGGCATATTCGCCCAATCGCGCACCCGGCCGAGCGGAGGTACGACGCCTGCGCGATCTGCCCACCGCAGGTGTGGTATAATGTCCACAGAGCACCACAAGCGCGGGCATATTCGCCCAATCGCGCACCCGGCC
>DVHF01000006.1 GCA_018712265.1 Candidatus Gallacutalibacter pullicola | reverse complement strand
GAGGATCCCCTAAAACCAAGCATTGGGCCGCAGGCCCACCGCGCTGCGCTGCTCCGTGCTATGGCAGCGCGTACCAGCCTGCGCAGACTCGGACGCGAGGTCCGAACCTGATATAACGCTGCGATCGGAGGGATCTGCCGGGGGTCTTTAGGGGGAGTCCACAGACTCCCCCTGAATGGTCTTTTGCATCCTTTTCTTCCACAAGAAAAGGATGGCCCTCGGGGGTTCGGGGGACGATTCCCCCGCGGGGCGGGGGAAATGTCGCGTAGCGACAAAGGGGGACGGCCTGCGTGCAGGTGGGCCGAATGGCCCCCGACGCCGGAACCTCTCAGGTTTGATAGAATATAATACGGTAAAGCTGTAAGCTTCAAATATTCCCGTTCCGCCCGAGCAGGGCGAAAACCTGTAACTTACAGGAAAGTCTTGTAATCGGCGTAGTTGCGGCGGAGAAGCTCCGGGGTGTTCAGGCCGTAGGGGCAATGATTGACGCAGTGGTTGCAGTGGATGCAGTTATCGATGCGCGCCATTTTCTCCTGGGACTCCTTCGACAGATGCGGTGCGGACGGCGACCGCCGGATCAGCAGCGACATCCTTGCGCATGTCGGGATATCGATCCCCGCCGGACACGGCAGACAGTATCCGCAGCCGCGGCAGAATTCTCCGGCCAGTTCCTGACGATCCTTGTCGATGACGGCCTGCAATTCGGAGGTCAGCTCAGGCGGATTCTCCACATACGACAGGAATTCATCCAGCTCGCTCTCCCTCTGGACGCCCCAGATCGGCAGTACGTTGTCAAACTTCGCCAGATACGCGTAGGCCGCCGCCGAGTTGTTGATCAGCCCGCCGGAAAGCGCCTTCATCGCGATGAATCCCATATTCTTTTCCTTGCACATCCGGACAAGCTCTATCTCCTTTTCCGAAGCCAGATAGCTGAACGGGAACTGCAAAGTATCATATAATCCGGACTCGATCGCTTCCTTCGCGACGGCCAGACGGTGGTTCGTGATGCCGATAAACCGGATTTTCCCCTGCCGCTTCGCCTCGAGCGCCGCTTCATACAGGCCGGTTCCGTCGCCGGGCTTCGGGCAGAACGGCGGGTTGTGGAACTGGTAAATGTCCACATGATCCGTTTTCATGCGCGACAGGCTCAGTTCCAGATCTTCCCAGAACCCTTTGGCGTCCTTGGCGGGCGTCTTGGTGGCGATAAACAGCTGATCGCGCACGTCGCTCAGACCCATGCCGATCTTTTCCTCGCTGTCCGTATAGCTGTGCGCTGTGTCGAAAAACGTGATCCCGCTGTCGAACGCCTTGCGCAGAAGCCGCGCCGCCTCCTCCTTTGAAATCCTCTGGATCGGCAGCGCGCCGAATCCATTTTTATTCACCGTGATCCCGGTTTTTCCCAATGTCACTGTTGCCATTTTTATCCTCCTTTATGTTCCGGCACACAGACGGCTGCGTGCCCGTTCCCTGAAAAGCTTTCCGGACAGGCGGCGCACAGCCGCGCTTATCCGAAATAGCTCACATTATTCCCACGCTCACCCGCGCGATCCGCACCGGGAGCGACCTCTATCCGCACCGATGCGTGCGTAATCTGCGTGTCTCCCTCATACACCTCGAACATGATATACGCCGTCCCTGCGGCCCGGCCCGCGACGCGGTACCGTCCGTTTCCAAGCGGCGTCACCTGCGCAATCCCGTCGCGCGACGAATACACCCGCAGCTCCCGGCCGTCCATGCCGGAGACGCTCACGGCAATGTCGTACAGATCGCCCGGCGCCATGCGGTGCCATTCCGTGTCGATCGCCAAGCTTCCCTGCACGGCAGGCTCCACAGGCTGCTCCGGCACGGAAGGAGCTTCCGCCGCCCGGAACGCAAGCCCGCTGCTCTGTGCATAGGTCTGCGCATAGGAATTTTCCGCGCCGGTCAGGACCGTGGACTGCGGAAATGCGCCGTCCCCGATGGACGTGACCGTCTGGGGGATGTACACCTCCGTCAGGGCAGTACAGCCGTCGAACGCGCGCTCGCCGATCGCCGCAAGGCTCGCCGGCAGAACTGCCGACCGAAGCGCCGTATCTCCCGCAAAGCATTCCGCCGGAAGCTCCGCCAGATACCCGCTGAACCGCACCGTTTCGAGCGCGGTGCAGCCTGCGAACGCCTGAGTCCCAAGCGTATGCAGATTCCCGGGGATTACCGCCGTCCGCAGGGCAGTACAGCCCTCAAACGCCTGATCCCCAATCGACACGAGCGCCGCCGGGAATTCCACAGACGCCAGCGACCGGCAGGAACGGAACGCGCCCTGCCCGATCTCCGTCACGCTTTCCGGCAGGATGAATTCCCGCAGAGAGGTGCAGTAGGAAAACGTCCGCGCCGGGATCGCCGTGATGTTCCGCGGAAGCGAGACGGTTTCCAACGCGGTGCAGCCGGAGAAGATCCCCTCGCCCAGCTGCGCGCCGTCCGGGATATCCACGGAACGCAGCGAGACGCAGTCCGCGAACGCGCTGCCGCCGATCTGCGCAAGCCCCTGCGGGAGCGTTATTTCACTGAGCCGCGTGCACGACTGGAACGCCCTGTCCGGCAGGACGGATACGCCCTCCGGCACCACAGCGGCGGTCAGGGAGGAACAGCCGGAAAATGCGCCCTGTCCTATCTCCGTCACGCCCGCGGGGATGGAGAAGCCGCTCAGCGACGAGCATCCCCAGAACGCCTCCGTCCCGATCCGCCTGACGCCCTCGCCGCCGCTGACGGATCGCAGGCCGCTGCACCCGGAGAATGCGCCGTCCGGGATCTCTGCAATACTCTCCGGCAGGTTGATGTCGAGCAGCCGTCCGCATCCGGCAAACGCCCTGCTGCCGACAGAAACGGTGCTCTCCGGCAAATTCAGGATGCGCAGGTTCGCGCACCGGTAAAACGATTCCTGCCCGATCTCCGTGACGCCCTCCGGGATCGAGACGGCGCTCAGCGTCGTGTTTCCCGCGAACGCCCTGTCCCCGATGGCCGTCACGCCGTCCGGGATCTGTACGTGCGTGGCGCTCCCGCTGTACTTCACAAGCGTGGAGCCGTCCATCTCAAACGCCGGATCCGCTCCCGTCTCCGCCGCCCACGCCGGCACGGCGAAAAACACCGCCGCCGCAAAAACCGTCAGCACGGCCGTCCAGAATTTTCCCAGCTTTTTCCGTTTCATACGATCCCATCCTTTCCCTTTGGTTCCTTCATGGTCAATGAAATGCGCTTCTTCTGCAAATCGACGGACAGCACCCACACGCGCACAATGTCTCCCACCTTGAGCACCTCGCCGGGATGCCGGATGAACCTGTCGCAGATCTGCGAGATATGTACCAGCCCGTCCTGATGCACCCCGATATCGACGAACGCGCCGAAGTCGATCACATTGCGCACCGTGCCCGTCAGCTCCATGCCGGGCTTGAGATCCTTCATCTCGAGCACGTCGGTGCGCAGGAGGGGCGGCGGCAGCTCGTCGCGCGGATCGCGGCCGGGACGCAGCAGCTCCGATTCCATATCGCGCAGCGTCGGCACGCCGATCCCCAGCTCCTGCGCGGCGCGGTCCTCACCGAACGCCGCCACGCGTTCCCGCAGCGCGCCGATCCGGTTCTCCCGCACATCCTCTTTCCCGAATCCGCACAGCCGCAGCAGCCCCTCCGCCGCCGCGTACGATTCCGGATGCACCGCCGTATTATCCAAAATATTCCCGCTTTCCGGCACGCGCAGGAATCCCGCGCACTGCTCGAACGCTTTCGGGCCGAGCTTCGGCACCTTTTTCAGCTCGGCGCGCGACTGGAACGCGCCGTTTTCCTCGCGGTACGCCACAATATTCTTCGCCACCGCCGCCGACACGCCGGACACCTTTTCCAGCAGCGGCGCGGACGCCGTATTCAAATCGACGCCCACCGTGTTGACGCAGTCCTCCACCACGCCGTCGAGCGCGCCGGCCAGCCGCTTCTGCGGCATATCGTGCTGATACTGTCCCACGCCGATCGCCTTCGGATCGATCTTCACCAGCTCTGCAAGCGGATCCTGGAGCCGCCGCGCGATCGATACCGCGCTGCGCAGCGTCACGTCGAAATCCGGGAACTCCTGCGCCGCCAGCTTTGACGCCGAATACACCGACGCGCCCGCCTCATTCACTATCATATACGCCGTACCGCCGTGCAGCTCCGCGAGCACCTGCACCGTAAACTGTTCCGTCTCGCGCGAGGCCGTGCCGTTCCCGATGGCAATCACCTGCACGCCGTACTTCTGGATCATCCCCTTGAGGATGCGCGCCGATTCCTCGGCCTTTGCCTTGGAATGGGTGGGGTAGATCACGCCCGTATCGAGCACGCGGCCCGTCGGATCGACCACCGCCACCTTACACCCGGTACGGTACCCGGGATCCAGTCCCATCGCGACGCGGCCCTTGACTGGCGGCTGCATCAGCAGCTGGCGCAGGTTCACCGCAAACACCTTGATCGCCTGTTCCGCCGCCGCTTCCGTCAGCGACGCGCGGATCTCCCGCTCAATCGACGGAAAAATCAGCCTCACATACGAATCCTCCGCTGCGGCGCGCACTGCCGCCGTACACGGAGATCCCTCCCTGACGCATGCGGATTCCACGATCCGCACGCCCTTTTCGCGGTCCAAATCGAGCGACACCTTCAAAAAGCCCTCCCGCTCCCCGCGATCGATCGCCAGCACGCGGTGCGGCGCAATCTTCGCGGCGGGCTGGCTGAACTCATAATACTGCTCATACACCGATTCCTTTTCCGGATCCGCCGCTTTGGCCGTCAGGACAGCCTGCGCCCCCGCCACGACGCGCAGCCTCTTGCGGATAGACGCATCGTCCGAGAGATCCTCCGCGATAATATCCATCGCGCCCTGCACGGCGTCCTCCACGGACTCCACGCCCTTTTCCGGATCCACAAACGGCTCCGCCAGCTTTTCCGGCGCGGGACTATCCTTCTCCTGAAGCAGAATCTTCGCGGCAAGCGGCTCCAGCCCTTTCTGGCGCGCCACGGATCCGCGCGTTTTGCGCTTGGGCCGGAACGGACGGTAGATATCCTCAATCTCCGAGAGCGTCGCGGCGGCATCGAGCGCGGCGGATACCTCCGGCGTCATGGATCCGGCCTCCTCGATCAATGCGGATACCTCGGCGCGCCGCTTTTCCAGACCGCGCAGGTATTCTAGGCGATCGGCGATCGCACGCAGCGTCTGATCGTCGAGCGATCCGTGCGCCTCTTTGCGGTAACGCGCGATAAACGGGATGGTGTTCCCCTCATCAATCAGTTCGATTACTTTCTCAATCTGCCAGTCCTTGAGTTCAAACTGGCGCGCAAGTTCTTTTACAAAGTTCAAAACGAGTTCCTCCTGCAATACGGAAAATGAAAGGTTTAAAAACATAAAAGTTTTGCTCAAGCTTTTTCAAAAGCTTGCGACGGGGTGTGGGGGCGAGGAGCCCCCACAAGCAAACAGGAACGCGAAGCGTTCCCCCGGAGAGGTGAGCAAACAGTGGAGACGAACCATCCGGTGGATGGTTCGCCGGAACGAATTTGCGATCCCCCAGGCGGCGCGGACACCCAAACGGAGTACCCGCTCCCAGCTTTCCTCACGCTCCTTTTATCCGCTGTACCTGCTTTCCCGACGCCGTCTCAAGAAAACGGCGGAATTCATCCACCGAACCGCCCCGCAAACCACGCTTGTCGTAGAGCTGCGCGTGGCTCGTGCTGAAAACGAACACAAAAAAGCCATCGGTTTCGGCAATACAGGAAATCTTATCGTACTTCCATTCCGATTTCCCCACATCCGTCACAGAGACGAAGCCGTCCTCCGAAAACACTGTCACAGCCTTTTCCGTCCCGGGCAGCAGCCGTTTTTCCGCCGCGTACCCGTTGATCCTGTCCTCGAACAGCAGGACAACGGCGATCGCAACAGCAGCGAACAGCGTGGCCGCTGTTCTTACATCAAAGGTGAATCCCCTTGACACCAGAAGCAGCAGGGCGAGAATTATCACAGCGCCGCCCAGTATATAGGAACGGCGGCTGCTTTTCTTCCGCACGGTTTTCCTCAACGCCCTTGCCATGCACGCCATCGATTTCGCATCATACCGTGTTTCCACCGTAAATTCCATACTCCCCCTCCTTCCGAAAAACAACTTTCCAGATAAGTATGCTTCAAAGAAAGAGCTCCAACAGCCACGTCACGCCGTAGATCACCGGCTGGTGCACAACATACAGAATCAGCGCATGGCGTCCCATCCACGACAGGAACGGGATCCTGCTCTTATACGCAAACGCCGGGAATTTCCCGCCGGCGGCAAGCTTGCCGAAAAAGCCGCCCGCAAAAAATACAAAAATCCACGGGAACAGCGGGAAATAATCCGACGACCGGAAGCCCGGCCCGGGGATCCCAAACGGGAACAAAAAGCTGGTCTGGAACAGCGTGTCCGGCAGCTGGATCGCGAAAAACACGACGCCCCGCGAAATATCCATCGTGCAGGCGTACAGCAGCGCGCAGACAAGAATCTGCCACCAGGAAAACCGGAACCTGTCCAGAAACGGCTTGCACAGTCCGTAAAGCATCATGCAGATCGACAGGAAATGCAGGATACCGAACACAATCAACTCCTGCGGCACGACGATCCACGTCGCCAGCGACACCACCAGCGCGACGAGAAACAGCTTCGCGCCGCGTTTGAGGTTCGACCGCGACAGATCCGACGAAATTCCGGAAATAAAGATGAACGCCCCCGCGAAAAACGGTTCCGCCGGCATAAAGAACCGGAGCAGCGCCATCCCCCAATCGATCCCGTAGATGTAAGCAAGCGTATAAAAGGCGTGGTAAAAAATCATGCAGAGCACGGCAAAGCCCCGGATCTCGTCCATCAGATGGATACGGGGACGCGCGTGCGCCGGTGCGGCTTCCGTCATTTTATCCCTCCGTCATTTTGCGGCGGCACAGTGGAAAAATCCTTATGAATTTTTCTTCTTCCCGCCGGAAACACTCCATGTTATAATAATACCGGACAGGCACAGCGCCTGCCCCCGCCGGTCTCCCTGCGGATCCCTGCGTGGGTCTGTACACCTCTATTATAGAGGAAACCGGCAAAAATTACAAATAAAATTACCGGGGCGGGATCTTCCTCCCCCCGGCAGACGGAGGATTGCCTATGAAATCACGATATGAGGCCGTTTTATTCGATCTGGACGGCACGCTCACGCAGTCGCATCCGGGCGTGATCCGCTGTGTGGGGAGGGCCCTGGAGAAGATGGGAAAGCCGGTCCCGCCCCCGGAAACCCTGATGAAATTCATCGGCCCGCCGCTTCAGCTGAGCTTCTCCAAGCTGGGCCTGACGCCCGAGGAATGCCGGCGCGGGGTCGATTTGTTCCGCGAGGAATACAATGTGCGCGGCGTGTATGAAAATTCCGTCTTTGACGGGATGCACGATCTGCTGCGCGATCTGCGGGCGGCAGGCGCGAAGATCATCATCGCAACCTCCAAGTCGCAGGAGGCGGCGGAGAGCGTCGTGAATTATTTCAAGCTTGCGCCGCTGGTCGATTTCGTCTCCGGCGCGTATGCCGATGAGCGTCCGCACACCAAAGCCGACCTGATCCGCAAGGGCCTCGCTCCATTCGGCATCCCGCCGGAAAAGGCCGTGATGATCGGCGACACCCATTTCGACGCGGAAGGCGCCGCCGGAGCAGGCACAGATTTTATCGGCGTGCTGTTCGGATACGGCACCCGCGAGGAAATGGAGGAGCAGGGCGGACGCAAATTTACCGGCACCGTAGACGGCCTGCGCCCTCTCCTGTTTGAGGAATAACGGAGACCGCGCCCGGACATCCTCCGGAATACTCCGCCAGATTCCACATTCTCCTTATCCCAGCTTCACAACACGAATCCCCCTGCGGATCCCAAAAGCGGATCCACAGGGGGATTTTTGTGTGCGCTGGAACCTGTCCGTTATGCCCAGCGCCCTCCGTGACAGCCGCGCCCGTCATGGCGGCACTGGCGGTATGATCCGCCGTCCGCATAATAGTCGCAGATGCCGTCGCCGTTGTCATCGACAAAGCCATGTCTGCTGCCGTCACAGAGACAGACAGCCGCATTGGGGCAGTCCGCCTGCGCCCTGTAACCGTGATGGCCGTGCGCGAACGCCGCGCCGCTGCCGAAAGCCGCCACAGTTACCGCCAACACAATAAATACCAGCCTTTTCATACCACTGCCTCCATTCTCAATCTAACCTGAACGCCCGCCGCGGAAATTCCGGCGGCGCGGCCGTCAGGATTACTGACCGTAATACGGGCCTGTACGCACGTTATCGGAGAACAGAACCTCCTGCGTCGTTTCGTCGGCGATACCTGTCGCCGCGTAGCCGTTGAGCAGCTGGAAGTCCTTGATCGCCTGCTCTGTGCCCTCGCCGAATTCGCCCGTACTCGGCAGGTACATATATCCGAGCTCATCCAGACGTTCCTGCAAGCGCCGGACATCCTCGCCTGTATCGCCGATCTGGAGGACCGAGCGCATTTCCGTATCGCCGGAGGACTCAGACGACGCGGAGGATTCCCCGTCCGTGCCGGAGGACGATTCGCCGCCCTCTTCCTGCGGTTCAGACGTTTCCTCACCGATCAATTCCGGATACACCGCTCCGGCTATCGCTATTGCGGCATCGAGCATCCCCCAGCCCTGGGAGCGGATAAGCTGCTCATCGATTTCATAGACGCGGCCCTCCTGGACAGCGGTGAGATCGCGGTAGCCCTCAGCGGCGGCGAGCTGATCCGCCACACCGATGGGGCAGAAAATGTATGTAGGGTTTGCGATGGTAAGCGTCTGCATATCGATCTGACCGTCGGTGGAGCTGTACACGCCGTTCGTAAGACCGGCGGCCTCGATCAGCTTATTGGCGAGCTGATCGCCCGTCACGGCTCCGCCCTGCGTATCGAACAGGTAGCACGCTGTGACAGGCGCGCTGTTTTCCGGAATTACGCGCAGCACGTCGTCAATTCTGAGGAAGATGTCCCCGGCGATCTCCTGTCCGTGGGTGTAACCGGTATTTCCGCCGCGGAGCACGGCGCCCACCTCGCCGTAAAAGCGGGCGAGATCCTCACGGCCCGTCGCGGCCGGAATCGATACGACAGTCACGCCTGCGTCCTGAAAGCTCTGGCTCTGTTCCTCGGTGAGTTCCTCACACGTCAGCGCGACGGCAGCGCCTGTTTCCGCGATTTTTGCCGGATTATCCGCCGAGACCTCAGGAAGCACCGACAGCTCCGTCTGTCTACATTCGGTCGTCCTGGCCTTGAGCGTAATTTCGTAGCCCATTGCGAGCACAGCGTCGCCAATCTCCGGTGAAAGCACTGCGACGCCCTCCGGTTCCCCGCTGATAGTCACATCCCGCACCTCGACAGGGTAATCGAAATCCACCGCGCCTGATTCCACGTCTGCGGCACCCTGGCCGCATCCGGCCAGCGCAGTGACTGCCACCATACCGGCGAGCAGAAATGCCGCCGCCCTCTTTAAGATTCCCATGAATTTCCTCCTTGTTTCTTTCCTTATTCCACCTGCGGTGGAGACTTTCCTCTCTGCCCGGGCACACACATAGCTTGAAGCTTTCAGCTTCACCATTTTTAATTCTATCGGACCTCGCAGGTCCCGGCGTTGGGGGCGGCTCAGGCCGCGCCCCCAAACCCCTACCGGCCCTTCCTTTTCTTGTTAGAAGAAAAGGAAGCAAAAGACTATTTAGGGGGACACCCCCTAAAGACCCCCAGGGGGAGCGCTCTGGCCGCGTCCCCCTTTCACCCCCACGGCCGGGATCCTTTGTGGTAGG